>CAZSPM010000047.1:0-9080 GCA_964608785.1 uncultured Eubacteriales bacterium | reverse complement strand
TTTTCAACTCTATTCTATACAGGGCCAATCAAGTCATGTTGGAAATCGCAGATATCATTGGCGAGAGAAACGACGAAATAAAGAGTTGGATCCAGATGACAAAGAAAAATTATTTTTCTTATTTCAGCTCTAACGGGTCAGATGAAATTCTCTTGTACGATTACGATCTCATCACAGGAAAAAGGATCGTAAAGAGAACAGCCGCTTCGCTAATATCCCTTTGTACAGATCTTCTGAGCCAGGGCCAGGCAAAGATGATCGCTTCCTGGATGAAGCACTCACATATGTGCAAGGAGAGTTGTATTCATGAACATCCAGTTTTCACTTCTATTTCAGTGGATGACGTGCAGTTTAATCCTTACAATTACTGGCGCGGTCCAGTCTGGATTAACATCAACTGGATGCTCTACCAGGGGCTAAAGAGCTATGGCATCCATGAAGACGCAAAGAATTTGAGAGAATCCGTGATTGATCTGATCGATGAGCATGGCTTCTATGAATATTACAATCCTTTATCTGGAGAAGGACTCGGGGCAGATAATTTTTCCTGGACTGCCGCATTGCTCATCGACTTTTTATCTTAAGAAGACTGATAAGAATTATACTGGTTTGCTGCAAAATAAAGGCTTGCTACCGAAATATCGGTAGGTAATTTCTTTAGGAGGGTAAATTCACTTCATAATTATCAGTTAACTATTTGAAAAGAAAGACATTACGGGCATTTTAGTTTTATGGGCCTAAATTGGCATAGAAATTGCAAAAAAAAGAATTTAAGCATTTCTTAAAAATTAAAACGGGATAGCAGGATGAAAGTCATAATCGCTTCTGACCACGCTGGATACAGACAAAAAGAAAGATTGAAGAAATACCTGGAGAGAAGGAAGATCGAGTACGAAGACTTAGGAACCGATTCTCTGGAATCTGTTGATTATCCTGACTATGCCATAAAAGTAGCAAAAAAAGTCGCTAGAAATAGGAAAGAAAATTACAGGGGAATCCTTGTGTGCGGGACAGGAACAGGAATGACAATCGCCGCAAACAAGGTAAAAGGAATAAGGGCCGTAGCCGCGTATGATACCTATTCAGCAAAGATGTCCAGAATTGATAATGATACAAATATTCTAGGGTTGAGGGGAAGGTTTTTTCCCTATGAAAGGGCAAAGAAGATTGTTTCGGTCTGGTTGAATACACCCTTCAGCGAAAAGAAAAGACATAGAAAACGGCTAAAAAAAATTGCTGATTATGAGGAGAGAAGATGAGAGATGTAATGATTCCGGCCGTGATTGCCAAAACTCAAAAAGAACTGGACGATATTTTCTCTAAAATAGAGGATTTTGCTCGATTAATTCAGCTCGATGTTATGGATGGAAAATTTGTGCCCAGTCATTCTCTTGACTTCGATTTTAGAGTACCGGCAGGGAAATACAAGTTTGAAGCCCATTTGATGATCCAAAACCCGGAGAGGTGGGTGGATGATTATTGGGAAAAAGTGGATATCATAATAGCTCATTTCGAGGCTGTAGAGAATCCAAAAAAAATTATTAAGCTCGTCAAAAACAGGGGAAAGAAAATCGCTTTTGCCTTGAATCCAGAAACAGAAGTGGCCCAAATCAGGGATTATTTAGATGATATTGATCAAGTGCTGATCATGACGGTTCATCCGGGTTTTTATGGCAGCCAATTTTTGCCTGAAACTATGGATAAAATAAGTCAATTGAGAGAGTTAAGACCTGAGTTGGATATAGAGGTAGATGGAGGCATAAAACCAGATACAATTGTTCAAGCCTATAAAGCCGGAGCCAATATGTTTGTTTCAGGCTCTTATCTCATTCGTTCAGAAAATATGAAAGAAAGAATGGACATACTGAAGAACAAGATAAAAACAGTCAATCTCACCTGAAGGAAGTGAGCGAATGAATCCATTAAAAGATAAACGTCAACCATTAATACATGGTACAAAAGATAGGCAGATTCGTAACCTTGGAGACCAAAAAAACCGAGCCGAAGAGAGGCTCGCATCATGGAGAGAACAAAAGTTTTCCCGAAGGCTCTGGGCCAAGGATCATACACTTTGGTTTCCTGATCCCAAGCCTGAGATTACAGACCGTTTAGGCTGGTTGGAGCTTCCCGAAATGATGCGTGAGAGGCTGGAGGATCTTGTCTCCTTTGCTCAAGAAGTGAAAGAGGAGGGAATCTTTCATATCGTCCTCCTCGGCATGGGAGGATCAAGCTTAGCACCTGAAGTTTTTCAGAAGACTTTCGGTAACGCACCAGGTTTTCCAGAGCTTTTTGTTCTTGATAGTACACATCCTTCTGCTGTAGCTTCCATGGAAGAAAAAGTAGATTTAAACCATACTCTTTTCCTTGTTTCCAGCAAGTCCGGCACCACTCTTGAAACCCTTTCCCTGTTTCGTTATTTCTGGAAACAGATGAACTTTTTGACAGACAAACCTGGCAGCCATTTCGTTGCCATCACGGATCCCGGATCGCCTCTCATGAAACTAGCGAAGGATCGGGGATTCCGACAGGTTTTCCAAGCCAGTCCTGACGTGGGAGGACGCTACTCTGCCTTCACGGATTTCGGACTTGTTCCAGCAGCCCTCATTGGGATGGATATCCATAAGCTCATTGACAGGGCTTGGATAGCATATGAGGATGCGGCATCCGGTGTTTCAGAAGATGAAGCTTCTGGACTGATTTTAGGTGCAGTTCTTGGGGAGCTCGCTGGAAACAAGGATAAACTGACTTTTTTGACATCTGAGTCTCTTAGTCATTTTCCTGATTGGCTGGAGCAGCTTATTGCTGAGAGTATTGGTAAGGACGGCAAGGGCATAATCCCTATCGTGAACGAGCCTCAGGCCGCTGTTGAAGAATACGGTCACGATCGATTTTTTGTGTGTCTGTCTTTAGAGGATGATAATAGAGGAAAGCTTGAAAAACGGATGAGCGTACTTGAGAAAGCCGGCCATCCCTTGATTCGCATCAACCTGAAAGAGAAATACGATTTAGGCCAGGAAATTTTCCGCTGGGAGATAGCGATTGCTTCTGCAGGGTCTGTAATAGGGATACATCCCTTCAATCAGCCTGATGTCCAGCTTGCAAAGGACCTAGCTCGGAAGGCTATGGAAAAAAGACAAGAACCTGAAGGAAAAAGCGATAGCCCTGTAGAGGCATTCTCTGTTGAAGAGCCGGAAGCCTTGACTGGAGCCCTGAAGAACTGGATCGCGCAGGCAAAAAGCAAGGATTATATCGCACTCCAGGCTTATCTTCCTCCGAACGCGGATACAACTGAAGTGCTTCAGAAGATTCGAAAAGGATTTTTAAGACTTACACAGTCGGCAACGACAATGGGATATGGGCCACGCTTTTTGCATTCCACGGGCCAGCTTCATAAGGGAGGACCTAATATTGGTCTTTTCCTTCAGCTTGTGGATGAGCCTTCGATTGATTTGCCTATTCCTGAGACCGATTACTCATTCAACACATTGATCAAGGCCCAGG
This sequence comes from uncultured Eubacteriales bacterium, assembly GCA_964608785.1. Classification (GTDB taxonomy): domain Bacteria; phylum Acidobacteriota; class Aminicenantia; order Aminicenantales; family Aminicenantaceae. The sequence continues at coordinate 5,579 of CAZSPM010000047.1, read as the reverse complement.
CTCTAGGAGATTTCCAAGCTCTCAAACAGAGGGGCCGGCGAGCTCTTCGCGTCAACTTAATGAGCGATGTCTCAAGAGGACTCGACCGGGTTAAAAATTTTTTAGAAAATCTAGACTGAGATGATAATGGGTTTCTGGAAAGAAGGCGTATTGCTTAGGAGCAATAGAATAGCAACGCGAAATTGGAACTGGAGGGAATGAAATGGAATTAGGCATGATTGGACTCGGACGGATGGGAGCTAATATGACAGAGCGCCTCTTGAAGAGAGGTCATAAAGTAATTGGTTATGCCCGAAGTCCTGAAAGCAGAAAGCGAGTTGAAGAGAAAGGAGCCGCTACCGCCAATTCTCTGGAGGACCTCGTCACTCAACTCTCATCCCCTCGTATAATATGGTTGATGATTCCGGTCGGAAAACCTGTTGACCAGACCATTGAGTCACTGTTTCCTCTTATGAACGCAGAAGATATTATCATCGATGGAGGTAACTCTTACTATAAAGACACATTACGCAGAGCCTCCATGCTTAAGGAGATGGGCATCCGATTTATTGATGCGGGGACGAGCGGCGGAATCTGGGGGCTTACTGAAGGCTACAGCATGATGATCGGTGGAGAAAAAGAAGCCGTGGAGTCCCTTCGTCCTGTCTTCGAAGCATTGGCTCCTGCACCTGACCAGGGATGGGGGCATGTCGGCCCCAACGGAGCCGGCCACTTTGTCAAAATGGTTCACAATGGCATCGAATACGGTTTAATGCAAGCCTATGCGGAGGGCTTTGCTCTCTTAAAGCGTAAGGAAGAGTTCAGTCTTGACCTCCATCAGATTGCCGAAGTTTGGCGTGATGGAAGTGTTGTTCGCTCTTGGCTGCTCGATCTGACATCTGAAGCATTGAAAGAAAATCCCGACTTAGAGGGAATTGCTCCTTACGTAGAGGACTCTGGAGAGGGACGCTGGACGGTCTTTGAGACAATCGATCTGGATTTAGCCGCTCCAGTAATCACGCTATCGCTCTTAAAAAGATTTCTTTCTCGAGAAGAAGATGATTTTTCTAATAAGCTGCTGGCAGCTATGAGACACAAGTTCGGCGGCCATGAGATTAAACAGAAGGAGAAGTCATGACGGATATTCCTGTAGACCCTCATCTTTTTGTGATTTTTGGGTCTACAAGTAATCTTGCTTACCGAAAACTCCTTCCCGCTCTTTACCATCTTCTTGTGCAGAGAAACCTTAAAGATCGTTGTCAGGTCCTGGGCGCAGCAACCAAGGATATCGGAGATGAAAAGTACAGAAATTATGTCCAGGAAGCACTCAAGGAGGCTAGGTTTTCTCATAAAGAGATCAGCCAGTGGTGCAATTCCTGTGTTCACTACCAATCTGTAGGAAAATCAGGGGAAAGCTATTCTACACTGGCTGCTCGTATCGAAGATTTGGAGAGGGAATACAATCTTCCTGGAAACCGTGCCTTCTATCTTGCTCTTCCGCCGTCGATTTTCCCTACAGCTATCGTGGGTTTGAGTGAATCAGGTCTTAATAAAGGCAAAGGATGGGTGCGTCTTGTGATTGAAAAACCCTTTGGATATGATCTCTCCTCGGCTCAAGAGCTGAACAAGCTCGGTCACCGTTATTTCGATGAATCTCAGATTTATCGGATTGACCATTATCTGGGGAAAGAAACAGTGCAGAATCTCTTGGTTTTCCGCTTTGCAAACACAATTTTTGAGTCTTTATGGAACCGAGACCGGATAGAGAGTGTTCAAATCACGATGGCTGAAAGTCTGGGAATCGAAGCTCGAGGCAGTTATTACGAAAAGGCAGGCGCTCTTTGCTATATAGTCCAAAATCACCTCACTCAGCTTTTCACTTTAATAGCCGTGGAAGTTCCCGCTGTCTTTGAGCCAGAATATATCCGTAATGAAAAGGTTAAGGTGCTCCATTCCATCCCAGGAATTCGTCCTGAGGATGTTGTTTTCGGGCAGTATGAAAAAGGGAATATTGGCGGCAAAGAAGTCTCTGGCTATAGAGAAGAACCAGGAGTCTCCCCTGACTCTTCCACTGAGACCTTTGCTGCTCTGAAACTGGAGATTGACAATTGGCGCTGGCAGGGAGTTCCCTTTTATCTTCGGACTGGAAAACGCCTTCCTCGACGTATCACTCAGATTGCTGTTAATTTTCGCCATCCCCCTGTATGTATATTCAAACCCTACAGCTCCTGTCAGATTCACTCAAACAGGCTTTTGATCACTCTCCAGCCTGATGAGGGATTTCACATGTTCTTTGATGTAAAAGAACCCGACGAACCTTTAAGGCTGAAGACAGAGCGTCTCCACTTTCATTATGACCAGGCTTTCGGCAAGCTTCCAGAGGCGTACGAAACCTTGATTCTTGATATTCTAAAGGGCGACCAGACTCTCTTTGTTCGCTCTGATGAAGTGGAAGTTGCCTGGGAACTCTTTACTCCGCTGCTAGAAAAAGATATTCCTGTTCATCCCTATAAGGCGGGCACTTGGGGACCCGAAAAAGCCGATCAATTTCTTGCTCGAGATGGGAGACATTGGGTGAATCAATGATTCCTGAAGTTCATGTTTATGCTGATCTGAACGAGGTGAATAAGGCGCTCGCTGAGAATCTCGTAAACGTTTGGTCTGAGAGCAATTGAGCAATGAAAGGAGGCTGACATGAATGATTTTGATCTGCGGGTTCAAAAAGACTGTCAATCAGATCTTTATGCCTCTGAGATTCGAATTATTCAAGTAAATATCGGTTTAAAATGCAATATGAGCTGCAAGCACTGCCATCTTGAATGTGGACCATCGAGAGATGAAATGATGGATTGGGAGACAATGGCCGCTGTTATTGATGCTGTTCACCTAGTCCAACCAGAGATTGTGGATATTACTGGAGGTTCGCCTGAGGTTCATCCTCTCTTTAAAAAGCTTGTGGAGGAGCTCCATGAGAACGGACACACTGTTCAGGTTCGGACTAACCTCACAGCGCTTCTAGAGTCAGGGAATGAGAAAATTCCTGGATTTCTAGAAAGAAATAAGGTTCATATTGTGGCATCTATGCCCTGTTATCTTGAAGAAAACGTCCGTAAACAGAGAGGCCGAGGAGTTTATGAAAAATGCATAGAGATGCTGCAGAAGCTAAACAGCTTAGGATACGGAAAGGATCCTGAGCTTCCTCTTTATTTGGTTTACAATCCAGGAGGGCCCTTTCTTCCACCTGATCAAGCACAGTTAGAGGGGGATTACAAACGAGAACTTAACAACCGATTTGGCATTCGATTTAACAGCCTTTACACGATTACCAATATGCCTATTGGACGTTTTTGGAGGGGATTGAAACTCCAGAAAAAAGATAGGGAATACATGCAGCTTCTGTTGGAGGGATTTAATTGTAACACTATAGAAGAGTTAATGTGCCGCCATCAGATTTGTATCGCGTGGGACGGAAGCCTTTACGACTGTGATTTTAACATAGCTTTGAATTTACCTTTAGCGGAGAAGCTCCCAAAGCATATCAAGGATTTTAACCCTAATCACCTCTCAAGGAGAAAGATTTTTACAGGAAATCACTGCTTTGGATGTACAGCTGGTTTTGGCTCTTCTTGTGGAGGAGCGCTGAGTTCCAGTGATTCATAAAAAGATATGTGACGAGATTCCATTTTAAAATCTATAAAATATCCAAAAAATAGCATACGCCAGATTTCAGGGGTGTTTGATAAGATTACTTTTCCAGTTATGAGGAAGAGAATGACCATCAAATATCTTGACTATGATTGGTCTCTAAACGAAAAGAAATAAGATGCTTTGATGACAAGAGGTGCTCATGAACAAAGCTAATTATGGTGAAAGAGAAAATCTGGCTTCGAGGTCTTCGGCACGCAAGCCAAGCCTTTTGAAGCCCATTGCCTTAGCTGCGGTTCTAATCACACTAATGATATTGGCAAAGGTTTTTAATCTCGGGGGACGTCTGGGAGAGCTGCGGGAATGGATTCTTTCCCTGGGAGCGCTGGGACCTCTTGTTTATATTCTCATATACACAGTAGCTGTGGTCCTGGCTATCCCGGGTTCTGTCATTACCGTAATGGCCGGAATTCTCTTTGGCTCTGTGTTGGGAGTGGCCACAGTGAGTGTTGGCTCTACGCTCGGCGCAAGCATGGCTTTTTTGGTTTCTCGCCATATAGCGAGAGAGGCTATTGTCCAGAGGTTCTCAAAAAATAAAAAATTCCACCATCTTGACCAGCTGACTAAGGAACATGGGGCTATTATCGTGGCCATTACCAGACTGGTACCTCTTTTTCCCTTCAATCTCCTTAACTATGGATTTGGCCTGACTCATGTTCCATTCTGGACATATGTCTTCTGGTCATGGGTATGCATGCTTCCAGGGACAGTGCTTTATGTGGTCGGAGCAGACGCTGTGACCAGTGCTATTTCCCAGGGTCGAGTTCCCTGGTTGTTGATCGGGATTCTTGTCATCACAGGGGCCATTATTGCTATCCTGGTGAGACAGGCAAGAAAAAAACTAAAAACAGAGGAGGGACACGCGGAAAATGAGTGAAAAAATGACGATTTTGCCAGATGATGAACACAATCATCTCCTTTTATTAAATGTGCATCCCAAGGATTGGACAAATCCTGAACCAGCCTCTAAATACAATCTGGTAGTTGTAGGAGCGGGAACAGCTGGCTTAGTTACTGCAGTCGGAGCTGCCGGCCTTGGAGCTCGAGTAGCGCTGGTGGAGAAATTTCTCATGGGAGGAGACTGCTTGAATTTCGGTTGTGTTCCCTCTAAAGCCATAATTCGTTCCTCTCGAGTTGTGAACGACATAAAGAATGCCATCGATTATGGGGTGAAAGAACCTGAATCTGTAGAGGCCGATTTTCCTAGAGTAATGGATCGGATGCGACGTTTAAGAGCACAAATTAGTCACCATGATTCTGCAGAGCGTTTTCGTTCATTAGGCGTGGACGTGTTTCTGGGTGAAGGACTTTTTAAGGATTCTCATAATCTGGAAGTGTCTGGAAAGATATTAAAATTCAAAAAAGCCGTTATCGCTACAGGAGCCAGACCTGCCCACCCTCCTATTGAGGGACTCATGGAGGCTGGTTTTTTAACCAACGAGACGGTATTTTCAATGACTGAGAAACCCGATAAATTTGCGGTGGTCGGAGGAGGACCCATAGGGTGCGAGTTAGCCCAGGCCTTTAACCGTTTGGGATCCAAGGTCACAATCGTCCAGAGAAATGTCCAGTTTTTGCCCAGGGAAGACCCGGAAGCAGCCGCTCTTTTAGGTAAAGTCTTCGAGAGAGAAGGCATTCGGTGTATTTTAAGCGCTGATATAAAAAAAGTGACCGTTTCGAACGGAAAAAAGATAATACATGTGTCGACTCCCGATGGAGACCATACACTTGAAGCAGATGAGATACTTGTTGGCGTAGGGCGCACGCCAAATGTCGAGGATTTAAATCTTGAAGCTGCAGGCGTTGAGTATGACAAACGAAAGGGAGTGAAAGTGAATGATTTTCTCCAGACCACAAACAGGAACATATATGCCGCAGGTGATATCTGTTTTCCC
>CAZSPM010000046.1:0-9135 GCA_964608785.1 uncultured Eubacteriales bacterium | reverse complement strand
GATATCTTAGATTTAACAGCAATCTCTTTTTCAGGCTCGACCCGACCGACGGCCAGGGCCTTCTCACCGATGTCGCCTCTTTTGACTTTTATCATCTTTATGTCATTGTCTCTTCCATTGGCGGAATTTTTTGCCTTAACAAAAAATAACAGTAGCGATGATGAGTACGACGACGAGTGGAATAAATATTTTCTTAAACACAGAATCCTCCTTTTTTCCACATCTCATAGAGTTATACGAATCAGGCTTCTAGAAGGTTCCATGAAGAAAAAAAATGCCCTTCTCTGGAGTGATGATTTCATTCCTTAGGAAGAAGGGCTGAATGGAATATTTAGATTTTCAAATGAGATAGACTAGGCTTTGTGACAGAATTCTGAAGAGAAAAACAGACTTTTACTCCTCAAGTTCTACTTCAAGAGGAAAGCTCTCCCATAATCCGTGCATGTTGCATCTTTCTTTTGCAACTAAAGGATGAGAATGATCTAGGGCGACAACGAATTTGACCTTAGGTTCTGTTAGCCTGGGGACTAAGTCAACCCGCGCAAGGAAAGTCTCTCCTGAGAAGAGTTCAATCCACTCGATATAATGAGTATTCTCATTGGGGTGATTCATGTATTTTCCGACTTCCACATAGACCTCAAAAGGCTCCCCTTTCTTGACTTTAGAAGGGGCCTCGATTACAGGTGTATGCTTCTTTTCTAAATCAGCCATCTCATCTATATTTTCTGATTTGGCTTTGCTAATCCCACAAAAAAGATCATCTTCACACATGATTACCTCCTTTAAATTTTCCTTCTATGGTATCTCTTTTTGTTCCTTGTTTCATTTTCTCAATAACCTCTGGGCTCATATTCAATTTTTCTTCCACTATAATTTCCAATGTACATAAATGATTTAATGCAGTATTTGTACCAAAATAGCATTACTGTTTCTCAATGTATAACATATTGATTCTAAAAAGATTCCCCCTCTTGTCGATCTCAAGGACTTTCTCAATCCACAAACGAAATATCGTTTTACTTCATTATTTCGGTACTTTTGCCCTCCTTGTTTTAGACTTAGTAGATAAACTCTAAGTTGACTATTCTCCAGAACTTGATTCTTTCTTCTCTTTTTTCTCTTTCTTCCAATAATCCATGCATTCTATATTGCAGAAATGGAGAACATATTCCTCTCCTTCAGCATGGAGAGCTGTGGCTTTCGGAATAATTTTTTCACAGACATGACAGGATATCTTTCCTTCTTCTTTCATCATTTCTCCTTCCAATAATAATTACTCTGGTAATTCAGTGGGATCAGACATTTAAAACTTGAGTAATTTGTTTCGGCTATCTTCTTTCTTCTCTGAGTTACTCAACTTTTAAAGGTCTGACCTCTATGATTCATTATTGATTTTTAAGCTTAAAAAACAACCAATTATTATCTTTGCTATCCTTGGCTTTCAGTTTTATCAAGCAATACCTCCCCTGGAGTTTCTCTCCCCTTATCTCAATGATCCATTTTGATGCTGTCACTTCAAGGGGAATATAATCCCCTTTATCCCAAGTTTCGACCTTACCCGCTCCATATTGTCCTTCGGGTATAACTCCTTCAAAATCTTCGTAACCCAAAGGATGATCCTCCGTCTGGACGGCCAGCCTTTTTATTCCTTCTTCCAGAGGAGGCTCCTTAGGGACCGCCCAACTTTTCAACACCCCTTCTTCTTCCAGACGCAAATCATAATGGAGGTGTGAGGCTTGATGCCGTTGAATAACATAAACGAGTTCTGCAAACTTCTTCTTTGATTGCGACTCTTTTGGCTCAGGAGTCTTTTTAAAATTTCTCTTTTCTTTATAATCTTTTAATTTCATTTTTCCAGGAATAAATCACAAGGGCTCGAATCGTCTATTAATCTTTGTCTTCTATGTCAAAACCTGGAGATTATATTATATCATAAAGTAGCCTGCCCCTTTTTTTACAATTAAGTATTGTGTCCCCCCCTTTTTATGAGAGAGGTTCAAATTTGAATTTATTGTCGACTTTCTTAATTTTACCAAAATAATGCTGAGGATCGTGATCAAAGGCCAATATCCAATCTTCCTTGATGGCCTGATCATAGAGCTTCTTTTTATTCTCTAAAGTTTCAAGAGGATAAAGGTCATAGCTCATGATGTAAGACAATCCGATATGAGCTGAGGTTGGAACCAATTCTCCCAGATAAAATAGAACTTCCCCTTCTGAGCGAACCTTAACACATTGATGATGGGATGTATGTCCAGAAACCACAATCACCTCAACACCTTTCAAAATCTCCTTATCTCCTTCTACGAATTGGACACGGGCATATTTTTCTAACGGTAAAAAATTGTGAGGAGAATAACTCGGCCTATCTCTATAGCTTGGATTGAGAGCGTAGTCCCATTCTGCTCTTTGAATGATGTATTTTGCTTTGGGAAATGTCGGCTCGTATTCTCCTTGTTCATTCCTAAAAGTATTCCCCCCACAGTGGTCAAAGTGAAGATGAGTATTTACGACAAAATTAATATCCTCAGCCTCGTATCCCAGTTCTTGAAGAGAAGAAAGGAGCCCGGGTTCTCGCTCAACTGAGTAAATATCAACAGATTTCAGGTCTAAATCACCTCCGATTCCAGTATCAACCAGGACTCGGGAATCTCCTGTATCGATCAAGATCGAATTTAAAGCAAACTTGATCCTGTTGAATCTATCAGGGGGGAATTTTTTCTCCCAGAGAATTTTGGGGACCACTCCGAACATCGCCCCCCCATCTAAGCAAAACAGCCCGTCTCTCAGGCCATATATCTTAAAGTGCCCTAAGGCAACTCTGTCAATTTTCATCCGATGAATTTATCTAAGTCGTAGATCAAGTCTTTTCGCGTGTATTCGGCAAACTCAAGATCAGCCGTATCCATCCGGATGGCATCTTCTGGACACGCTTCCACACAGAATCCGCAGAAACAGCATCGACTCAAATCGATGATAAATTTGGCTGGTGTTTTTTGAATTTCAGGATCCGGTTCCTCAGTGGCCTCTACATAAATGCATTCTGAAGGGCAAACGGTTGCGCACAACATACAGACCACACAACGAGGTTTACCGTCTTCTCTAGCCATAAGCCGATGAAGGCTCCGGTGACGCGAGGCAATCTCTCTTCTTTCCTCAGGATATTGAATGGTTACCGCTCCTTTTCTCTTGGTCTTTATTCTCAAGACCTTCAAAATGTGAAAGTGCATATTCACTACGAAATGGCGCGTTGTGATAATACTTCCTCTGATGATTTCGAAGAAATATCCCAGTGCTTTTATCATCTCAAAGACTCATAATCACGCCCGTTCCTACAATATTGACCAGGCTTAATGGAATTAGTAATTTCCAGCCCAAATCCATCACTTGATCATACCGAAACCTCGGATATGTCCAGCGGATAAGAATCTGAAGCCAGCAGAAAAAAATAACCTTTATGTTAAAAGACAACACTTGAAAGAAAACAACAATCCCATGAGGAAGCAGCCATTGTCCTCCCCGGGGAAAATGAAACCCATCTGCAGCCAGCCAGGGGACTTGCCAACCTCCAAAGAAGAGCGTTGTCAGCAGCGTCGAGACGATTATAATCTCCATAAAATCGGTCATCATAAATAGGCCCCATTTGAGGCCGCTGTATTCTGTGAAAAATCCGATAATTTCATTTTCTCCCTCAGGAAGATCAAACGGCACTCTTTTTGTCTCTGCGAGGGCGGCAAAAAAGAAGATGAGCAACCCGAGCGGCTGAAGAAAAACACCCCATTTCGGAAGGAATCCGAATAACAATTCTCCCTGAGTATGGACAACATTGGAAAGTCTCAAAGAAGGATAGACCATGATGATCCCGACGAGTGATAATCCCAAGGCCACCTCATAGGAAATTAGCTGGGCAGCGCCTCGCATTCCTCCTATGAGAGTATATCTATTATTTGATGCCCAACCGCTGAGGATGATGCCGTATATTCCTAAACTCAACATAGCCAGAATAAAGAGGAGCCCCACGTTTATATCCAGCACCTGCAGTTTTATGGTCCGGCCTCCGATCCTGAGCACATCTCCAAAAGGTATAGCTGAAATCGTTATGGCCACAAAAAAGAAAGAAATAAAAGGAGCCAATGTATGGAGAAACCTTTTGGAGAAACGAGGTGTGAAATCTTCCTTAAAAACAAATTTTATGGCATCGGCAATCGGTTGAAAAAGACCGATGACGCGAAGCCCCAGGATGTCTGCTCTATTAGCGCCGATCCTATCCTGAATAACAGCACTTTCTTTTCTTTCTGCCCATGTCAGATAAAGAGTGAGAAGAAGGAACCATATCAGAGCAAAAACAATCTTGATGAAAATAATCAGTATCTCAATCACTTTTCTTCCCGAAGAATGGAATCTCTTTTCTTAATTCATTAAAGATGACATTAACCGAATCAAATTGTCTATAATATTCGAAATTAATTTTTAGCTCCTTTGCTAAATCTACAAATGCCTTCCATTCAGGGAGACAGGCTCCACGCGGTTCTAATACTGGATGAAAGCTCTGAACCTTTCCTTCCACGTTGGTCAGGGAGCCCTCCTTTTCGGCAATCATCGCAGTGGGGATGACAATATCGAAGAGAGAATTCCACTCATTTTTGTATGAAGTAAAAAGAATCTTTGTTCCGATTTTCTCAGCTCGAGTTCCAATTTCTGTTTGGCTGAATTGATCAAAAAGAAAATGACCAAACACCACCAGACAATCTGCATCCTCACCCAAGGCATCTAAATCGAAAGGCTTTAAATCAAAGCCGACTTCTCGAGCTCCTCTTCTGTTGGGGCTGCGTTCTGGGGTGAGCAGATAGGCATCTTTTTCTCCTTGAGGCGGATCCACAAAAAACATCTTTTCCACTCCAAGGTCATCTCGAAATATTTTACGAATGAGAAAAAACTCCTCATTCGAAAGCCATGAATGAAGAATCAGAACAATGCGAGAGCTTTTCTTCATGTCATACAAGCTCTTCATTTTCTGGACAATGAAGTCTCGGGCCTCTTCCCAGCTAGATGTTTTATTCTGGCCGTTGCTGAGTATCTCGTCGGCCCTGTCCTCATCGAGGTAAGAATAGCCATATCGTCCCAAATCGCACATCCAGAAGCCATTGACAGCTTGGTTTTCTCGAGCCTTTATCCGGTAAACCCTTTTTGGAACTGGAAAACGGGCAAAACCGGGGTGGTATTCGATGATGATATTGCATCCACGACTGCAAAGAGGGCAGATGGATTCTCCACTCTCTAAAAACCAACTGCGGGTTTTAAACCTGAAATCAGTGTCTGTTATAGCACCTACAGGACAGATGTCGGCCAAGTTGCCAGAATAATTATTATCAACGAGAACACCGTCGTAGATATCGACCTCTGAGTGAAGTCCCCGGCTGAGAACGCCCAGTTCCTGAGTTTGGGTGACTTCTCTTAAAAATCGAACGCAGCGTGTACAGAGAATGCATCTTTCCTTGTCGTGGATGAGGTTCTTTCCTATTTCTACCTTTTTTGCTCTTTTCTCTTTGGTTTCTTTATATTGGCTCTCGAAAAATCCGTATTCTTCGTAATAATCCTGAAGCTTGCACTCTCCCGCTTTATCGCATATCGGACAATCAAGGGGATGTTCGGCAAGCAAGAATTCCAATACTCCTTTTCTCGCTTCAACGACTTGTTCGCTCTTTGTCGATACTTTCATCCCATCCCTCACCAGAGTCGAACAAGCTAATTCAAGCTTGGGAAGACCCTCGATCTCCACAAGACACATGCGGCAGTTTCCCTCTGATGGAAAAGCGGAATGATAACAGAAGTGAGGAATATGAATCCCCTCCTGCTTAGCTGCTTTTAAAATAGTGGTGCCTTCTCGAACTTCTATTTGCTTGTCATCTATTGTAACTTTAAGCATTTTTTAATTTGCCAAGTGGGATTCAATTTCTTTCCTGAATTTCTTCGCAATGGAAAGGATTGGAAGCGCAGCCGCATCGCCTAAAGGACATAAAGTCTTCCCCATGATGTTAGAAGCTAACCTGATGATGTTGTCAATATCCTCTTTCTTTCCTTGTCCATCAGCTATTCGCTTAACGATTTTGTTGATCCAGGAAGTTCCTATCCGGCAGGGTGTGCATTGACCGCATGATTCATGGGAATAAAATTTGGTAACAACCTTTAAAACATCAAGCATAGATGTATCCTCATCGATGACGACAATCGCTGCTGAACCGAGCATAGAATTGGCTTCAACCAAAGAGTCGAAATCCATTTTTATATCAATCTCATCTTCTTTTAATACTGGAGCTGACAGCCCACCGGGAATGACCGCCTTTAATTTTTTACCCTTCTTCATGCCTCCCGCATGTTTGAATATGATGTCTTTCAGGTTTGCTCCCATAGGGAGTTCATAGATTCCAGGATTCTCTACCAGACCGCTCACGCCGAAAATTCTTGTTCCCCCATCCTTGGGCAGTCCTTTTTGACAGAACCATTCCGCTCCATTCAGGATGATCTGAGGAATATTGGCAATCGTTTCGACATTATTAATAACTGTAGGGCATTGAAAAAGCCCTATCGAGGCGGGAAAAGGAGGTTTCAGCCTGGGATGTCCCCTCTTCCCTTCAAGGGATTCAAGGAGGCCTGTTTCCTCTCCGCAGATATAGGCTCCTGCTCCCCTGTGGATATATACATCTAACTCAAAAACCGTATTTAAAATATCTTTTCCTAAAAATCCCTTTTTGTAAGCTTCAGATATTGCCTCTTCCAGCCTCAAGGCGACAGCTTCATATTCTCCTCTGATATAGATAAAAGCTGTGTGGATACCCACACAGAAAGAGGCAATGATGATCCCCTCGATCAGCATATGGGGATTGTGGCTCATAATGAACCGATCTTTAAAGGTGCCAGGCTCTCCCTCATCTGCATTGACACAGAGGTATTTTGGCTTATCCACATCTTGAGGAACAAATCCCCATTTCACTCCTGCTGGAAAACCGGCTCCGCCTCTTCCTCTTAAATTGGCTTTTTTCGCCTCTTCGAGAATCTCTTCAGGCTTCATCTCCTTCAGGGCTTTCTCGACTGCATTGTATCCTCCCTCCTTCAGATAAACATCGACCTTATAAAAATTTTTCTGGTCAAAATGTCGAGTTAAGATTTTTTCTTCCACTTTCCTATTTCAGGTTACCTAATATTTCATCAATTTTTTTCTCGTCTAAGTTGCCACAATATTCAAAATTTACCATCATGCAGGGAGCCTGTTCACAAGCCCCCAAGCACTCGACAGTGGATAGAGTGAACTTTTTATCTTCTGTTGTCTCTCCCAATTCCACTCCTAGTTTTTTCTTCAAATAATCAGTCAGACTTTCGGCTCCAAGGAGAGTGCAGCTCAAGTTTGAACAGACCTGAATATGATACTTTCCCACAGGTTCTCTATTGAGCATCGTATAAAAAGTGACAACTTCTCGGACTTTGATGGGCTTTACTTCAAGGATCTGAGCGACCATTTTTTCTTCATCAGCAGAAATACAGCCAAATTCCTGTTGAGTTAAATGCAAAACCGGAAGGATTGCCGCTTCTTTCTTTGGGTAGCGTGAGAGGATCTCATCGACTTTTTTCTTTGTATTTTCCGAAAATTCAGGGCTCATCTATCCAGCTCTCCGCCTATCATATTCATCGACCCAAAGGTAGGAATCACATCGGCAACGAAATGGCCGAGAATGATTTCTTCCAGAGAGGAAACAATATGAAAACAGGGTGCTCTGAGATGGAGGCGGTAAGGCTTATCCGTTCCATCTGATATGATATAATAACCCAGCTCCCCGCTCGCACCTTCAACTGAAAAATAAACTTCCCCTTTGGGAGGTCTGATGCCATGGTCCTTCATGAAAAATTTGAAGTGATTGATTAGACCCTCGATATTTGTGTATGTTTCCTCTTTCGGAGGAATGACATTTCCCTTGCTTTCAGCCATAATGTCCTTGTATTTTTCCTTTTCAGAGCCTTCCAAATTTGGTGAAAGTTTGATCTTTTTTTCAACTCTTTTTGACCGAGATTCCTTTATAGCATCTGCAGGCTCAATGCCCTCTGCTATTAACTGGGAAGGAGACGACGGTTCAGGGATCTTCTCCATACACTGCTCCACCATGCGAAGGCTCTGTTCCATCTCCTTCATCCGGACCATATACCTATCGAAGTTATCCCCTCTCTCACCCAAAGGAACTTCAAAATCCAACTGATCATAAACCAAATAAGGATGGGCTTTACGGACATCATAATTGACACCTGTAGAACGAAGACAGGGTCCTGTCCATCCATAGTTAATAGCGAGTTCTGGGGATACGACTGCAACATCTCTCGTTCGGTTAAGGAATATCTTGTTCTTATCCAAAAGCCCGGAGATATCTTTCAGCACTTTTCGAGTCTCATCTATGGCTGTTTTTGTGGTCTCTCTCCATTTGGGATGAAGGTCTGCTCTTACACCCCCAATCCTGAGGTAAGATGTGGTCATCCGGACTCCGGTTGTTTGCTCCATGACATCCCAGATAAACTCTCGAGCTTTCATCTTGTAGAGAAAAACGGTAAAAGCTCCGCACTCCATAGCCATGGCCGCGAGAGCGGTTAGGTGGTCGCACACTCTTGAGAATTCACACATGATGACTCGGATATACTGGGCTCGCTCAGGGACTTCTATTCCCAACATTTTTTCCATTGTCATGACATAGCCGCAGTTGTTGATCAACGGGGAAACATAATTCAGTCTGTCTGTATAGGGAAGCAAATTAAAATATGTTTTATGCTCGCAGATTTTCTCGAAACCTCTGTGCAAATACCCCATCTCCAACTCACAATTGATGATCTTTTCTCCCTCGAGTTCGAGCATGACCCGGGTTGTCCCGTGCATGGCGGGATGGGATGGTCCCATATTTATCAGAAGACTTTCTTTTCTGGCTTCTTTCTGAATCCTGAATGTCATTTTATTCTTCTTTTCTCAAAGGAATTCTTGGCTGACGTTTGCGCAACGGATAATCCTTGCGCAAAGGATGTCCCTCAAATCCATCATACATGAAAAGCCGTCTTAAATATGGATGGCCTTCAAAGCGAACGCCGAACATATCATAAGCTTCC
>CAZSPM010000045.1:0-9152 GCA_964608785.1 uncultured Eubacteriales bacterium | reverse complement strand
TTTTTAAGCCTGAGCCCTATCTTTCCGGCACAGAAAAGCTCGAAAAAACTGACCTACGAACAGGTCTATCAGAATGCTCAACCGCGTATCTTCAAACGTATGAGTCTTATTAGAACCTGGTTCGACGATGAACACTATCTACTCACTGAAAGGGATAAGAAGACAAAAAGCACCAAGCTCTTTAAAGTAAACGCAAAAACTGGACAAAAAGCGCTCTTCATCGATTATGGCCTGATCCAGAAAAACCTCCCCAAGGGCTTTATGGCTGCCTCACATATAGCTACCACTAAAGACTACAGCGGATTCCTCTATTTCTCCAAGAATGATCTGTACTATTACTATGCTAAGAGCGAAAAATTTAAGCGTTTGACTGCCACACCTGATGCAGAGAAAAATCCGCGCCTTTCCCCCAATGGAAAATTTATCGCCTACACCCGAAACCATAATCTTTATGCGTTGGATATTGAAAGAGGCCTGGAATATCAACTCACCACTGATGGTTCAGAGACAATCTACAACGGCTGGGCCTCCTGGGTCTATTTCGAAGAAATCCTGGGAAGAAGGTCCAGGTATGCGGCCTTCTGGTGGTCACCCGATAGCCAGAAAATCGCATTCTTGCGTTTTGACGACAGCCCTGTACCCACATTCCCTATTTTTAGAGCCAGAGGAGCTCACGGCGAGCTGGAAATCGAAAGATACCCAAAGTCAGGTGATCCCAATCCCAAGGTTAAGCTCGGCATCGCTACAGTCATAGAGAGAAAAATTGTGTGGGCTGATATAGATGAAGAAGCGGATCACTATGTGGCATGGCCTTTCTGGTTTTCCGACAGTTCTAAACTCACATTCCAATGGATGAACCGCGACCAGAACCACTTAAAAATCTATACCGTGGACTTAAAGAGCGGTAATAAGGCGGAAATCTACGATGAGCAACAAGTTTCCTGGATTGATTTTTTCGGAGACCTCTATTTCTTCAAGGATGGAGGCGGCTTCCTTCTCAAGAGCGATGTGGATGGCTGGAGCCACCTCTATTATTACGACCTAGAGGGAAACTTGAAAAAGAGGTTAACAGAGGGCGAGTGGACAGTCACCGGAATATCCCGAGTGGATGAGAAAAAGGGAAGAGTCTTTTTTTCAGCAAGAAAAGCTAAGATGACAGAATACCACCTTTTCGTGGTCAAACTGGATGGAACAGGCCTTAAAAAACTGACCCAAAAATCTGGCTCCCATCGAGTTAATTTATCCCCAGGAGGAAGTTACTTTATCGACAATTTCTCCAGTGTTGACTCTCCTTCCAGAGAGGACGTTTACCAGACAGACGGAAAATTTCTGCGAAACATTGGAGACAGCCGGACACCTCTCACGGATGAGTATGCGTTTGAAAAAAAAGAGCTCTTCACTATCCCCACAGAAGATGGCTGGACACTCCCTGCTTTTTGGATCCTCCCTCCTGATTTCGATGAAAACAAAAAATACCCTGTACTCTTCACCATCTATAGCGGACCCAATTCAAGCAGGGTATCCAATTCCTTTCCCTCTCTCTCTTCTATTTACTTTGCTCAAGAAGGAATCATCATCTTCGGCGTCGATCATAGAGGCTCAGGCCATTTCGGGAAAAAAGGCGTAGCTCTCATGCACCGGAATCTCGGCAAATGGGAAATGCATGATCTCATCGAAGCTGTGAAGTGGCTCCGAAAAAAGCCTTTTGTAGACGAGAAAAAAATCGGAATCACCGGCGGAAGTTATGGCGGCTATACTACTTGTATGGCTTTAACCTATGGAGCCGATTATTTCACTCATGGTTATGCCCGATCTTCTGTCACTGATTGGAGACTCTATGATACGGTCTATACAGAACGCTACATGGACAGACCTCGTGATAATAAAGAGGGATACAAATTCGGCTCTGTGATGACTCACGCAAAGAACCTCAAGGGAGTTCTATTCCTCGCCCATGGGACTATGGATGATAATGTCCATATGCAGAATACAACTCAGCTTATCGACAAACTCATGGACCTTGGCAAAAAATTTGAATTCATGCTCTATCCCAACCAGAGACACGGCTTCGGAGGCGCGAAAAGGCAGCACTCCAACCGTCATTATGTGGATTTCTGGTTCAAGCACTTCCTCAACCGCTGATATAAGTGAGACGTAGGGGTTTGATGAATCAAGCTCCTACATGAAGAAAACAGGGATGGTCCTTTTTTTTCTCTTTAAATTATGCTAAATTAGCAGGGTATTCGTATTAAAGTTTGGGGAAAGACAATGACTGTTTTGGAAGTGACATTAAAACTTTTGCTGGCCATTGCCTTAGGGGGATTGATAGGCCTGGAAAGGGAAACTAGCCAAAAACCTGCGGGATTCCGAACAAACATCCTCATTTGCGTCGGCTCAACCATGGTCATGGCTCTCTCAGCACTTATTCTTCAGGGAAGAGAGGGCAGCGGAAATGAGATGACACGAATCGCAGCAGGAGTTATCACTGGAATCGGTTTCATTGGCGCTGGCACGATTATCCAAGCGAGGGGAAGCATACTCGGCTTGACAACGGCCGCTACTCTGTGGGCAGTGGCAGGATTAGGCCTCGTCATCGGTTCAGGACACTATCTGATTGCAATCATATTCACTGGCATTATCATCCTGACATTGGTTATATTCAGACAATTCGAAGGCCAATTCTTAAAAAAATCGCTCTACCATTACCACCTGAAGCTAAAAGATTCCAGGGAGGCCCTGACAACTATCAGAAGTCTGGCTTTCCATGAAGGTATAAAATTTCAAGAGTTCACTCTTAAAAAAGAGAGAAATTTCACCTTTGTTGATCTTTCTTTCCCTGCTCCAGAAGAAAAGGAAAATAAGTTCAACCAAGACCTTCTCGCCCTGGAGGGGATAATAGAGTTAAAGATTGAATAAAGATGGATTTCTCCTTGCCACCACAAACAAAGGTAAAGCAAAAGAGATAGCAAGCTTCCTATCAGAGCTTCCTCTCAAAATATTTACGCTTCAGGAAGTTTTTCCGAAACAGAATTTTGTCGAAGAGGGGAAGACTTTTTCCGAGAATGCCAGGGAGAAAGGCCTCTTCTATAGCCGCCAGTGGGAGAATCTTACCCTGGCTGAAGATTCAGGCCTTGAAATTGAACTTCTGAACGGCGCGCCTGGCGTCTTATCAGCCCGGTTTTCTGATCCTCAAGCAACAGACGAAAAGAATATTCGCAAGGTTTTGAGTTTAATGGAAGGGATTCCACTCGACCAGAGGAAGGCTAGATTTGTCTCTTGCATCGTTTTATCCCAAAAAGGAAAGATTATCAAAGAAATCAAGGAGTGTGTGAGCGGCCTCATAACCTTCGAGAAAAAAGGACAATACGGGTTTGGCTATGACCCTATCTTCTATTACCCACCATTGAAAAAAACCTTTGCTGAGCTCCTTCCAGAGAAAAAAAACGAGGTAAGCCATCGGGGGCGTGCGCTAAAAAAATTGAAGGAATTCCTTGTCGGGGCCAGACTTTCATAATTCTTCTCATCTTAACTCTGACCTATCTCTTTATCAACATCCTATTTCCTCATTAATATCTCAATTTCTTACCTTTTTTCATGAAATTAAATGAGAAAAGCCAAGAAAGCCTGGCCCCGGATGCGAATCCTTCTCTTATCTCTTCGTTTTCACATCACCCACTGTGATGAGGTCTTTAATCTTTTTAAACATTTTCTCCCCAATCCCTCTTACCTTCATAATCTCTTCGACTTTTTTAAATTTGCCGTTTTTCAACCTGAAGTCGATAATCCTTTGTGCCACCTTGATTCCAATCCTAGGGAGCTCTTGTAACTGTTCCAAGGATGCTGTGTTGATATTAACCTTTTTCACTTTAGCTTTCGAATCTGTTTGAGCTTGAAGCGGGAGCGTAGCAGAAAACAAGAAACTGAGGAGAACACTTAAAACCAAACCCTTCATCACTAATCTTTTCATGATAACCTCCTTTCGTCTCCTATCTATGCAACATCGAGGCCATCATAGAAAAAAAATATTTCTTTCATTATCAGCTATTTAAATGCGGACCCTAACCGGGAAAGTAAATATCTGTTTACAAAAGATCCCTTTCGCGGACAACAAAAGTTGCCAACTATAGGGTCAGGTCTACACTTTTAACTTATTCCTTCATCTCATTTAAATACTAAGCCTGAACCCTAAACTAATCTTTCAATAATAAAGGTTTAAACATCTGTAAGGAGAATAAGTTAAAAGTGTAGACCTGACCCTAGCTATGGGGATGGCTCTTCCGATAGACTTCCAGCAACTGCTTTAAATCAATATGGGTGTATTTTTGAGTCGTCGCCAGACTCTCATGCCCCAAAAGTTCCTGGATGACTCTTAAATCCGCTCCTCTGCTCAAAAGATGAGATGCAAAAGAATGACGGAGAGAGTGGGGACTGATTTTCCGCCGTGAAGCAGTCAGGCGGATATACTTATCCACGGTCCTCTCTACAGAACGAGAAGTGAGTCTTTGCCCCCTATAGTTTAAAAACAAAGCCTGTTCATCTATATTGCCTTTATTGATGAAAGACTTTGCTTGAATATAACGTGTCAGGCTCTCTGCTGCCTTTCTTCCGAAAGGAAGGAGCCTTTCCTTTTTGCCTTTTCCTCTTACACGAATCAGCCTGTCTTCAAAATTTATGTCATCGAGATTCATCCCCACTAGTTCGCTGACCCGCACTCCTGAGGCATAGAGAAGCTCCAGGACAGCTTTATCCCGCAAATCAAGAGGCTGGTCCGATTGAGGCAAATCCAAAAAATCTGCCATCTCTTCCTCGGATAAAAAAGAGGGCACCTGCATCTCCTGCTTAGGAGTAGCCACTGTTTTAGCAGGATTATCATCCAGCCACTTTTTTTTCACGCAAAATTGGAAAAAAGATCGTATAGCGGCCAGCTTCCTCGCGACCGTTGATTTTATATTTCCCTTCCCATAAAGCTTGGCCAAAAAACCTCGAAGAACAATATTATCGATCCTGTCTAATTTAACCTTTCTCTCTTCTAGGTAGTCGGCAAATTGACTGAGGTCTCTCTTATAGCAGGCAATTGTATGAGGGGAAGCATTCCTTTCATGCTCGAGGTAGGAAAGAAACAGGACTATTTCTTTTCTCATTTGATAAGGTGGGTTTGATAAATCAAACCCCTACACACCTTAATGTAGCTGGGTTTGATAAATCAAATCCCTACATCCTGATTAAGCGGGTTTGATAAATCAAACCCCTACACTTCTTCTTCGGAAGAACTGGGCTTACTTTCCCAAATCTTCTTCTCTTCCAAAATCTTTTTATAGCTACATTCTTCATTGCTGCAATGAATATACGGTTTCCCTTTTATGGCATTATGCTTGAGAAGAAATTTTCGGTCACATTTTGGGCAGGCCTGATTAATAGGCTCATCCCAGGTGGCGAAATCACACTTCGGAAACTGGCTGCAACCAAAAAAGATCTTTCCCTTCCTTGTTTTTTTCCTCAGAATCGTCCCGCCGCAACCATTAGGGCAGGGAATACCTGTGTCCTTTCTTTCCTTCTTGATATATGTGCATTTGGGGTAATTCGAACAGGCAATAAAAGGTCCGTATTTTCCGTGTCGTAAAACAAGCTGAGAACCACATTGAGGGCAGGTCTCCTCCAGAGGCTTGACCTCTTTTTTGACTATACTCTCCCTGAATTTGCACTCTGGGTAACCCGAGCAAGCTTTAAACCGCCCGAAACGGCCTTCTTTAATGACAAGCTGGCGCCCGCATTCGGGGCAGACGTCCTCCAATGGTATGCCCTTCCCTTTAACTCCTTCGATTTTCATCGCTTGCTTTAAATCTTTATCGAGGAGCAGATAGCATCCTTTAAGATAATCCAGCCATGGCTGTTCCCCTTCACTGATTCGGTCAAGTTCTTCTTCCAATCGAACTGTGAATTTATATTCCATCAAATCAGGGAAATTCTGGACCATAAAATCCGTTACAAAAAGTCCTAAGTCTGTTGGGATGAATTTTCCTTTTTCCTTAACGACGTAGACACGACCCTGTAGAGTCGAAATTATGGGAGCATAAGTGCTGGGCCGACCGATCCCCTTTGCCTCTAAATCCCTGACCAGGCTTCCTTCTGTGTATCGCGGAGGAGGTTGTGTGAAGTTTTGCTTGGGCTCCAGCTCTAAGAGAGCAAGCTTTTCTCCATGTTCCGCCTTAGGCAAAATACTATCAACTTTTTTTAAACTGGGATAGAGGACCAAATAACCATCAAACTTTATGACTTCTCCTTTAGCTTTGAATTGATATTTTGAGGCTCTGATATCAAACTCTGTCTCCTCAACCAGAGCGGAACTCATCTGCGATGCTATGAACCGATTCCAGATGATGCGGTAGAGGTTATATTCCTCTTTATTAAGATACGCCTCCACTGCTTCAGGAGGAAGAGATAGAGTAGTGGGGCGGATGGCCTCGTGGGCATCCTGAGCCTTTCTTTTATTCTTGTAGAACCGCGGCTTATTCGGTAGATAATCTTTGGAATAGCTCTTTTCTATGTACTTTCGTGCGCCAAAGATAGCCTCGTTAGCAACGCGAACAGAATCTGTCCTCATATATGTAATAAGGCCCACTAATCCCTGCTCTCCGATTTCAAGCCCCTCGTAAAGCTTTTGAGCAACAAACATGGTTTTTTTCACTGGAAAACGGAAAAGGCGAAAACCGTCTTGCTGGAGAGTACTGGTAATATAGGGCGGGCTGGGATTTCTCTTCTTCTCAGTGACCTCAACTCCCTCTAATACAAAAGGGAGCTTCCGAAGTTCAGCAACGATTTCTTCCGCACTTTTACCCTCTTTGATTTTCGCTTTCTTGCCCTCGATTTTCGCGAGATTTGCCTTAAAAGAAGGGGGATTCAAAGCTTTGAGATGGGTTGTTATCGTCCAGTATTCTTCAGGGACAAAATCCTTTATTTCCCGTTCTCGTTCACAGATCATTCGCAGAGCTATCGACTGTACACGCCCTGCACTCAAGCCTCTCCCAATTTTCTTCCAAAGCAGGGGGCTTATGAGATAACCGACCAGTCTATCCAAGATTCTTCTGGTCTGTTGGGCATTCATCTTGTCCCGATCGATCTGTTCTGGATTCTCAAAAGCCTCTTCTATGGCTTTTTTTGTAATCTCATGAAAGAGAACCCGATAAATATTCTTATTGAAACCCTTGAGGAGTGTGCTCAGATGCCCGCATATCGCTTCTCCCTCTCTATCAGGATCAGCGGCGAGAAGGACTGCTTCACACTGTTTAGCAGAGTTTTGCAATTCACTGACTGTACTCTTCCTTTCAGGAATGACCTCATACTCCGGTTTGAAATCCTGCTCGATGTCCACGCCCAATCTATCTTTGGGCAAGTCTCTTATGTGTCCCATGGAAGCCTTGACCATAAAACCAGAACCCAAGTATCGATAGACTGTCTTCGCTTTAGCAGGAGATTCAACAATAACCAAACGCTTCTGCATTACAATCTCCTTTGATAATACTTTCCCGGTCTCTGCAAAATCAATCCCTTGATCTCCAAATGAAGTAAAAGTGAAAGAGCCTCAGAGACAGAAATGTTGCTTTGCTCAACGAGCTCGTCAATATGCGTAAGGGAGTCAGGAGTGAGAAGCTCAAATATTTCTTTCTCTAGAGGACTTATTGAAGGAGTTTTCTCTTTTCCTTTGCTCGTTTGAGAAAGGAGCTGTTCCTTCAGTGGAGAAGGAAGCTCTTCAGCCACATCTTCCCATCTCTCCACTGGTGTTGCTCCTGCCTTAATCAGCCAATTCGTTCCTTGACTGAGTTCAGAGGTCACATTCCCTGGCACTGCCATGACTTCCCTGTTCTGTTCTAAAGACAAACGCGCTGAAATCAAAGAGCCACTCCTCTTGGTGGCTTCAACGACTACAAGAGCGAGCGAAAGACCAGCAATAATCCTGTTTCTTATCGGAAAATGAAAGCCCAGAGGAGGAGTATTTCGTGAAAATTCTGTCACAACGGCACCTGTCTCTATGATTTTTTCAAATAAATTTTTATTTTCCTTTGGATAAATATTTTCCAATCCAGAACCTAACACGGCCACAGTCTTTCCACCTCTAAGTGCCCCCCAATGGGCGATGGAATCAACTCCTCGAGCTAAGCCACTAACAACGACAATTCCACGAGAAGCCAAATCATGGGCTATCTTCTCTGCAACAGCCCTCCCGTAGGGTGAAGGCTTTCTTGCTCCGACAATCGATACGGCTGGCTCTTTCAAGGTTTCGACCTTTCCCGCACAGTAAAGGACGAAGGGAGGGTCGAATATTTCTCTCAAATAATCGGGATAGTCTCTGTCCTCCAGCGTCAATATAGAGAATTCTTTTTGTGCAAGCTTCTCAATTTCTCTCTGGGCTTGATCGAGAATTTTGGAGGAAGCTAAAGTCCGAGCATCTTCTTCCTCTAGGCCTATTGCGATTAAATCTTCCCTCGGAGCCTTAAAAGCATCCGAAATTTGTTGAAAATTGTCAACTACTTTTTTTGCTGCTCTTATATTTCCAGCTAGAGCAAGGTTTAAAGCAACCCAGTATTTTTGATTGTCTTCCACCTCTATCGAGCACACCAAGAGGGAGGGATGGCAAAAATGGGAACATGAGAATAAGAGATGACTTTCTCAGTTGTGCTTCCTAAAAAGAACCTCTCCAACTTGCTCTGAACGCACGTGGATATGACTATTAAATCAAACTTATGGGTCTCTGCATAATCGACGATTCCAACCGACGCATTGATTGCACGATAGACTTCTTCTTTGACCTTAATATCTTCTTTCTCTCTTTTCTTTCTCTGCTTGAGCCTTTTTAAAACAGACTTGAACATCTCATCCAAAACTCTTGGCGAAAATTCATAATCGTGAAGCTCGAGTACATGGAGTAGGGTTAGCGCAGAATCGAGGCCTTTAGCCAGCTTCCAAGCAAAATCCCTCTCTACTTCTTCTTGCTCCTCAAAATCAGTGGGAACGAGGATCTTCTTGAACCGAGGCTTCCCAGTTTTCTTCTTGGTCATAAGAATAGGAACAGATGAAGTCCTTAACACCTGATTGGCAACACTCCCGATGAAAAGCTTCTCGATAGCTGACATTCCCCGTCTTCCTATCACTATCAA
>CAZSPM010000044.1:0-9214 GCA_964608785.1 uncultured Eubacteriales bacterium | reverse complement strand
TAGAGATTGGGTTTGGGCATAGCGATGAAATCTCGAAATCGATGAGGAATATGCGGCCAGCTCTGATGGAGGATTCCCAAAGCCGCGTAGCAGTTTTTAGCTGAATTAGTGATCAGCCTTAATGCCATAAAGTCATAGACTTGATCAAAGCTAATATTCTGATGCTTCATTTTGTTGTAAATGCTATAGGGTCTTTTAATTCGATAGAATAATTCTGCAGGAATGTGGTTATCTTTCATTAAATTTCCCAGAGCCCGTTTAATTTTCTTGAGTTCTTTTTCTGAGTTTTCCCTCAGAGGATCCACCATAGAGGCGACCTTGAAGTAGTCTTCTGGTGTCACATACCGAAATGAAAGGTCTTCCAATTCGGCCTTAATTCGTCCCATTCCAAGCCTGTTTGCAATAGGAGCGTAGATATCTAAAGTCTCTTTAGCAATGTGCTTTTGTTTGTCTTCAGGCAAAAATTTTAGAGTTTTTAGATTGTGAATCCTGTCAGCTAATTTAATAAAAATAACTCTCAAGTCGTCTGTCATTGTGAGGATTATTTTTCGTATGCTTTCTGCTTGACGTGTTTCCGGAGAGGTCTCCTGAACACGGCTGATTTTAGTGATTCCCTCAACCAAGTGAGTTATTTCTTTGCCAAAAGCTTCCATAAGATCAGCTGAGGTCACTTCGGTGTCTTCCAAGACATCATGAAGGAGGCCTGCCGCCAGAGTTGTTTTATCCATCCTCATCTCTGCCAGCATGTTAGTCACTTCTAGCGGGTGGCTTAGGTAGGGCTCCCCAGACCGCCGGATTTGACCTTTATGAGCTCGAGCGGCGAATACGTAGGCCTTCTTGAGAAGATTGATGTCCTTCTCATTATAAGAGGAAGAGACCTTTTCCAGAATATCGTTGAATCTAATCATAATTCCATGTATGAATTATTTGAACCAGTCTTCAATCTTTTATCAGAGGGGCTTTGTTTTCTTTCTCCAAAATCCAATTTACCGCTTCCCGCAAGTTCGAAGCGACATAAGCCGGTTTAATTCCTCTCTCTTCGAGCTTTGGGAGGGATTCTTGACCAAAGCCGGTGAGAACGAGTATGGGTATAGCATGGATATTCAAGCCAAAAAGAATATCTTCCACCTTGTCTCCCACCATGTATGACTTTTTTGTGTCAATATTCAGGTCATCAGCAGCTTGAAGTGCCATTCCTGGGTTGGGTTTGCGGCAGAGGCAGTCCTTGTTGTAGTTGGGATTTGCGGAGGAAAGGTAATGCGGGCAGTAATAAATACCATCGAATTGAATCTTTTGCTCGGCAAAAGCTTCGCTTAGCTTCTGGTGTATTAGATGGAGATTTTTCTCGCGGATAAGCCCTCGTCCGATTCCGGATTGGTTAGTCACTATAACTGCTAAAAAGCCAGCCTTTTTTATTTTTCTCACTGCTTCGTAGCTATAAGGATAAATTTCTAGTAGATCAAATGAATCAGGAAAGCCGACATCTTTATTGATAGTTCCGTCTCTGTCGAGAAAGACCGCTCTTTTCTTCATCATAGGAATTTTTGGCTGGCCTCGAAGACTTCTTCAGGTTCAATCTTCATCATGCAACCGTGGTCAAACGGGCACTCTCTGTAGGAGCAGGGCCAGCAGGGAACGTCTTTCTTGATTACCTCGGCAGGCTTTTGAAAGGGACCTGTAAGGCGGGGGTCAGTTGGCCCAAATACAGCAGTCACCGGTATTTTCAGGGCATTGGCTAAGTGCATTGGACCAGAATCGTTAGTGACGAAAAGAGTGGCATGGCTAATCAGGCCAGCGAGAAGACGGAGGCTGGTCTTGCCGGCGAGGCTGAGGGGTTTTTTGGTCATGATTGAGACAATGGATTCAGCCAATTCAGATTCATCCGAAGAGCCAATGATGAGAATCTCTGCGTTTTTTCTTTCCTGGAACAAGTGAGCCAGCTCTGCAAACCTTGAAGCCGGCCATCTCTTAGCAGGACCATAAGAGGCTCCCGGATTGAGAACGACAAGAGGCCTTCTTAAGTCAGTGTTTATAGAAAGGAGTATTTCCCTCGCCTGGTTTTTCTCTTCCTGAGTCAGGGGGAGCCTTATTTCCGGGCGGCATGTCCTTAGACCTAAGCCAGAGATAAGCTCCAGATAATAATTCAGTTGATGAGAGAGCTTTTCTTGGCTTTTTGGCGTTACTCCCTTTGTAAGGAGAACGCCTCGTCCATCTCTCACATATCCCCACCGTTCGGGAATCTTGGCGAGGCAAAAAAGGAAAGCAGAAGAAAAGGAATTCGTAAGGAGAACGCCTGTTTCGAAATGGGCCTCTTTTAGGTTTTGGGCTGAACCTCTCAAGCCCTTTAAGGTATCTAGATTTGGAAGCGAGATTATGCCCTTTATAAATGTAAAGGAAGTGAATAGGTCTTTTACCCACTCTTTTGCAGCAATCCATATTTCAGCCTGGGGGAAATTTTTGCTCAGACTTTCGATAGATGGCACAGAAAGAATGGCGTCCCCGACCCAGTTTGGTGCTCTTACGACTATCTTCATGCTCTCAATTTTATTCCCTAAAGCCATTATTGTCAAAAATTCTAGGATTCCTATGCCTTATCAAATTCCTCCTTTCCCTAAGGCATTGATGCATCCCTGTGTTCCAGAGGTATCAGTTCAGAAAGCATTCCTGAGTTTGGGCCTAGAGAAAGGAAAAGGAGTGGACTATTCAGAAGATGGAGAGGAAGGCTCCTCTTTTTTCTGGGTGGAATCTTTTCTCTCTTTTTTAGTATTTGCTTCGGCTTTTGTTTCCTTTTCTGGCTTTTTCTTTTGAGCGTAATCTGTTATGTACCAGCCATTGCCTTTAAATTGAAGCGCCGGAGGGGAGATGACTTTCTCCAGAGGACCTTTACATTTGGGGCACTTTTCCAAGGGCTTGTCGCTCATTTTCTGAAGGACTTCGAGCACTGACCCGCATTTTACGCATTTGTATTCGTATATCGGCATTATTTGACCTTGGAAATGAATGCTGAGTTTATTGAAGTATTATTATAGCAGAGATGGAGCATAAATCAAGAGCTTTGGAGCTGTAACAATTGTCAATAGAACATTTTGACGATACCTTCTTACTGTGATATATGAAATGGAAGGTGTCATTTGATAGAAGTCATACCAAAAATGGAGAGGGTTATCATGTCTTTTAACAGAGAGGGCAAGTATTATGGTTGTATTCTCCAGGCTGGCCAGGTGCGTGTGAAAATTTATGAAGAGTAATCCACAATAGGAATAAGGAGTCGCTTATGAATACTTTGAAACCATCAGCAGCAAGAAGGCTTCTTGGAATACCCCCTTCTGCCACGGTGCGCATCGTCGATATGGTCGCGAACATGCGTCGACAGGGTGTTGAAATTGTCGATTTTTCCGCAGGAAGAGCATCAGAGTCAAGCCCAGATTATGTAAACAGAGCAGCGGCCCAAGCCTTGATAGGTGGCGATACCCACCAAACAATGGCACAGGGCACACCGGAATTTAGAGAGGCCTGTGCAAAGAAATTAAAGCAAGATAATGGAATTGAGGCAGATCCAGAAAAAAACATTATGGCCACTCTTGGCTGTAAAAATGGTCTTATCTTGGCCCTCATGGCCATCTTAGATATGGGCGATGAGGTCATTATAGAAGACCCCTGTTTTGTAAGTTATAGAGCAGCAATAGATATGAGCGGAGGGACACCCCTGGCGGTTCCTCTCCGTTCCCAAAATCGTTTTAGATGGGGGAAGGCGGATCTCGAAGCCGCGATCACAAAGAGTACGAAGGCGATACTTTTTAGTTCGCCACAAAATCCCACTGGAACCGTTCATACAGCAAAAGATTTAGATGTTATCACTGAGATGGCTGCTAAATATAATCTTTGGGTTATCTCAGATGAGATTTATGAACGGCTGACGTTTAATGGCCGCCGTCATACCTGTATCGCTACCCTCTCCGGAATGAATGAGAGGTCGATTACATTGATGGGATTTACGAAGACATTTTCAATGGGCGGTTGGAGAATAGGCTTTGTTTTTGCACCTGAACCAATAATAAAAGCGATGGTCACTTTTCAACAGCACTTAATGACATGTGCTGGCTCGTTTACACAAGCTGGAGCAGCCGTAGCGCTGTCAGAAGAATATCCTTCAGAAGTAACAGATATGTGGGGTGACTGGGAAAAACGCTGTCAATTTGCCGTTTCAGAGCTGCAAACAATTCCCAATATCTCTTGTGATTTTCCAGAGGGAGGATTTTATGCTTGGATTGATATTTCCAAAACAGGAGAGAATTCAATCGTTCTTGCAGAAAGATTATTGAATGACCATCGCGTCGCCCTTGTGCCCGGCTCAGCCTTTGGGTCAACAGGAGAAAGCTACCTCAGGATGACGTGTGTCAGGTCCTGGGAAGAACTTCAGGAGGGCCTATCCCGCTTAAGAAAGGCCTTTGCTTGAAATAGGAAAGAGAAGATGTTTAAAAGCAGATCACCCTGGATAAGGAAAACTCAATTGTGTTTCTTACCTAGAGCCCCTTCCCTTTTCACGAGAGCACTGTATGTGCTGGTTACAATAATTGGGGCATTTACCTGGGGATTATCGAGTCCTGTTTTAGCTGACACAAGCACCCCGGAAGACAGAGCAGCGCTTTTTGATTATATCTTGGCTAAAACCCTTGAACGGGAAGCCTTTTCTCCTGTTAAAAACTGCAGACTTGGGCTGGATATTGAGAAAGAAATGCGGAAATACCGGAGTGAGTTGATTGCGGCAGACACGGATGAGAAAGTTTTTTATGCATTGGAAAAAATCAGCAATGCCCGAAAAGACCGCCATCTTAAGGTTAGCCTTGTCGAGGGAGGGTTGTCCCTGCCCGGTGCAGTCGAAGATGACTCTCTCGTTCCTCATGCACCTATAAGATTCTCCGTTGACTTCGGCACGCCTGGACACTACTTTGTCTTCGTCAGCGATTTTGTGGAAAACATTCGGAAGTATACGGGAGATGAATTTCCTGAAGTCGGAGATAAATTGCTGGCCATAAACGGTCAACCGATTGACGAATACCGCCGAGCCATCGAGCCTTTTCACCGATATTCCACTGTAGAGGGATTTTGGTGGAGATTTGCATACTGGATTCCACAGAAAAGTTACATTTTTCCTAGTCATTTCTATGGGGAGAATATCTCCCTTTTCCTGGAAAAGACAGGAGGGAAGCGTTATCGCCTAGATCTTCCCTATCTTTCCCCAGATAAAATTAGCTGGTCGAATCTGGGGAGACCGATTTATACCAATTTTAGCCTTATTTTTACTGCGCAGACGTTTGATTTCTATAATCATGACCAGGAGAAACCGGTTTTATTGCTGGTTTGGCATGGATTTAGATCCGATCTAATTAAAGATATTGACCGCTTGATGGAGTTTGCGGTTCAAAATTCATTTTCGAGGACGCCTGGTTTGTTGGCTCTCTCCTCACGGAGGATCCCATCTAGACCAGTTTGCATCCATTGTCGTTGATAATAATCTCGGGCACACCATGGGAATGTCGGCCGGCGGCTATAGCAATACCTGGGAATGGGAGGAAACTCTCATCTTTCCTTTGAGTAAGAAACCAGTTGTCCGGTTTATGTGGTCGATTGGTCATACCATTCGTCCCAATGGAGAAATTTTGGAAGGGAATCCGGCCCAGGTTACAGAGTACATGCCATTAACCAGGGAAAACTACCGGAGATACTATCGCCTGCTGCTTTCTCGGTCATTAAGTTATCTCGGTGTAGAATGAATAAACCCATAAGACGCTCCCTCTTCGCTATCTATCAGAGATACCGCCGGCTGTCTCTGGGCTCAAAAATCCTGATCTTTATGGGCATTGGGGTTCTCGCGGGAATCCTGTTTGGCGAGAAGGCTCAAATTGTCCAGCCCCTAGGGGACCTCTTCATCCGCCTTCTCACTATGGCGGCTATCCCGCTTGTCTTTTTTAGTCTGCTGGCAGGGCTGACAAGCCTGATCGATCTTCGCAGTCTGGGACGAATGTCCGGAAAGATTCTCATCTATTATATTTTCACAACGATTTTGGCTTTGATATGGGGTCTGGTAGTAATGAACTTGCTCAAACCAGGGAGAGGCATACAGTTGAAAGGGGAAGTGGCTGAGAATCTTGGTGAAATCCCTAGAGTCGTGGACATTTTTTTAGATCTAGTACCGGATAACGTTTTCCAAGCTTTTAGCTCGGGTAAGATTATCCATATTGTGGTTTTCGCAGTTTTCTTGGGAATTGCAGCCATGTTTTTGCCTTCCAAGCAGAGGCAGCCTTTACAAAAAATATTTGATCTCCTGGCTAAGCTGTTCAGAGAATTGGTGAACCTCGTGATGTATTTCGGACCGATTGGGATTGGCGCTCTCATGGCCGGCACCATCGGACAGTATGGCTCAGCGATGTTCGGGCCTTTAGCCATATTTATTGGGGGAATCTGGGGAGCCCAGGCAGTCATGGTTGTGATTTACTTGGGTCTGCTATATTTGTTCACGCGTCAATCTCCGGTTGTATTCCTTAAGCAAAGCGCTCCGCTTTACGCCACAACAGCAGCCACTTGCAGCAGCTTGGCCAGCCTAGCTGTATCCATGGAAGTCGCGGAAGACAGGATGAAAATTCCCAGGAGTATATACTCCTTCACGTTGCCCCTGGGAGCACAACTCAATAAAGACGGCACTTCCATTATGTTGGCCGGGGTCCTTCTGTTTACGGCTCAAGCTCTTGGCGTGGAGTTCAGCCTAGCTTCCCAAATCTCTATTATCTTTGTTGGCTTGTTGCTTTCGACCGGCGCCGGAGGTATTCCGGGTGGCGGATTAGTCATCGCCCTCATCTTTGTCAAGGCTTTCAATCTGCCGCCCGAAATTGCGGTCATTGTTGGCGGTATTTACCGGCTTATCGATATGGGAATAACAACTACCAACTGCATGGGCGATCTAGTCGGTACCGTGATAATTGCCCGTTCGGAAGAAAGAACCCGAAACAAAACCTGAGCGGTTCTCTTCCATTTTGTGTTGACTATTATAGGAAAATATTCAGGAATGTCTTCGCTCCAGTCAGATTTTTAACGCCATTCTCTTTTCGCTTTACTGGACGGATATGCGAAGGGCCGTGGGTGAAAAAAACCGTTTGATGGCTGAGCGGGCATTGAGGGATCTGACTTTAATAATTTGTAGCATTGGGGTCAGGCTTTCATAAGTTTTATAATTGATTATTATTTGATATTTTACTCTATTCCCTAATAAACTATAAAACTTATGAAAGCCTGACCCCGTTGGAATCAATTTAAAAAGTCAGATCCCTCAGAAGCCTGAAACCGAGCGGCTTTTGACTCGCTGGGGCAAAAGTTGCGTGTTTTTGGAACCCACTGGCCTGAGCTTTTCAAACATCTTCGCCTGGCCGACTTTATCGGCTTCCCTTGGTGAACAACAGCGGTGCAGAGAAACGCTGTTGGGGGGGATCCAAGGGAGTATGCCCCCTTGGTCGCAGGAGGCTTGTCTCCGAGAAGGGGAGGCAGCGAGCCTTGGGGCGAGCGTTGGAAGGGGGAAAGCAGAGCTGTTCCCCCTCCAAAGAGGTTTGAGAAGGCTAAATCTTCCGATGTCGCTTTAACCATTCCTGAATATTTTCTTCTGACGGATCTATGCAAGTATTATCCGCACAAAATGGAAGAGAACCCAGAGATGTAATAGTAGAAGTTATATCTGGATAAGTAGTCAAAAAAGATCGTATCTATTTGAAAACGATGGCCTCAAAAATAAAGATTTCCGCTCCATGTTTCCATGCGTCTGGGGGAAGGCCTGATTTTAGGCAGGCTTGCTGGAGGAATGTATCCCTTGACCATTGATTTTCAACCGGCACTTGTGGCAGAAGGAGTCCCCGCTTATTCCCTTTTGCAATAACAAGCCCATGTTTTCCTACCTTAATGAGACGGGGATTGCTGATTTTCTTTAGTGGCGAGAGCACTGAGATTTCAATCTCAATATCCTTGAGCTCCTCAGGTTTTACTGGAGGAAATCTTTGGTCTCTGTATGCTGCATAAAGTGCTGCTTGGATGACTGTCTGATAAAGGGGCAATACCGGTTCTATAAATCCAATGCATCCCCTCAGCCGACCGTTTTTTTTCAATGTCACAAAAGCCCCCTTTAGGGATGACAGAATGGAATGTTGAGGCTCGTAATTCAACAACTTGTTTTCCAGAACAAGCTGTTTAATGGCTTCGTGAGCAATGTGGAGTAGTTCTTTTTTTTCCTCGGGAGCAAGGGAAAACTCAGGAGCATCGGATTCTGAATATACGGCTGCAGCCAGATACCCGACAACCGCGGATTCTGAGCTTCCGTATTGGGATGAGTCTGCGTAGTTGAGAATATTGACTTTTACGGGTCCCCTTTTTTGGGCATAAAGCAGAATGGACACAACAGGGCCTCCACCGCACATGATATTTTCTCCTCGTTCGACCTTCTTAATGAGTGTGTTGACTTTGAACTCTTTAATCAGGGAAACTGTATTAGTGTCAAGATCATTGGCTCTTTTTTTTGGCAGTTGATGAGACATGTCAGTGGATGCGATGACCAGTGCTTTTTTGCCAGGGAGGACTTTTGTTAAGGCACTAGCTAGAGTAGTGATAGTCTTTCTGTTCTGATAACCCATGATGATAGGGACAATTTTCGCTTGAGGAAGAGTTTTTTGGATAAAAGGGAGCTGGATTTCCACAGAGTGTTCCTGTTGATGCGCCCCAGAGACATATTTGAAGCCACTCGCCTTAGAAAGCTGTGATGCAAGTTCCTCATCTACCTTTACTACTCCAAGAGGAGTTTCGTATCCCCCTTTAAGATAAATAGAGCAGCCTTGGAATCCGTAGCCATGGGAGGGAGCGATGATTACGACGGTTTCATAATCTCCTCCCCGGATTAAACTGTAAGCATACGCGGCGACTTGCCCTGAATAGGCGTGTCCAGCATGGGGAGCTATAAGGGCGAAGATATTTTTTGAAGGAAAAGGCTTTTGTTTAACATTCTGAAGGAAGAATTCTATTTTGCGAAGGAGTTTATCGGGATTTTTCTCGTACCAGGAGCCTGCTAGTATAGATTTCCTTACTCCCTGGGCCCAAGTTAATGGAGCACAGAGGGAAAGAATAAGAAAGATGGCTAAAAAATATTTTCTCATTTTTGATGCTGTCCTGCGACCGAGCTCTA
>CAZSPM010000043.1:0-9302 GCA_964608785.1 uncultured Eubacteriales bacterium | reverse complement strand
ATTCCTCTCCCCCCCAATCCGCCTAATTGGTAATCCCAATAATCTTTCACTTCTTTTAATTCCGGGAGATTTGGGATTGCTATATGATTTCCAAAAAGACCGAGATAGTTGGTGCTTCCTTCCTCCTGAGCCCAGGAGCCTGTTTCAGTCTGCCCGGGGTTGGTTCCTTTCGCAGAGGCGTGACTGTATGAAGCGTTTAAAAAAAAGCTGGGCCCAATTTTTCCGTTTAACTCAAATTCTATGCCTCGATAGTGTCTTCTTTTGTATTCGAAATTATCGTAGAGGAATTTGTATCCTGTTTCGAGATCAAAAAGAGCAAGGACTTCGAGCAGATTTTCTGCATTCGTGCGGATATAACGCGCTTTGAATGCCCAATCTCGTCCCAGCTGGCGATCAAATTCCACAAGGTAACGAGTAAGAAAATTGGGATCTATTCCCTCATCCACTTCAAAGGGTTGTGCTTTTTGTTCGTTTTCGAATGTCCAGTTTGAAGTATTGTGCAACTCTTTCTCAGAGGGATTTGGCGACCCCAGCCATTTGTATGTACGGAATGTAAGCCCAGCTCCAGAGTTGAGGATTCCAAGGGGCATGGTTGTTAAAAGGTCAGAGAATCTTCCCCATCCGAATTTCAAGATATTTGCGCCATCCCCTGTTAAATCAATGGTTAAAGAGAGGCGAGGCGAGAGGAAGTCGTCCAGACTCCAGGACCACAGTTTCTCTCCTTTATTGTCGCGACAGAGTTGCGTTTGAGATCGAAAGCCTGCCATCAGAGTGAATCGTCCCCAGGTGATTTTATCCTTGAAGTAAAGCCCTATTCCCTGGGCAGAGCCTATGAAGTCAAATTCTCCGTATTCGTAGAAGAAAGTCGGCGTTCCTTTTTCGTTCCTCCATGAGCTGAAATAATATTTCGTTCCGCTGTCAAAACCGTTATGAGGAAAGAGGTCTTCATCCTTTCCACTGAAATCGACTACAAATTCAGAGGAAAATGAGTAATATTCAACGCCTAAGTTAAGTTCATGGCGTCCAAAGGTTTCTGTTTCTATGAATTTGGAGAGCTTAATATTGAAGTCTAACCTTTTTTGGTCATCGGTGACATTTCCGTAAGAGTTATGAACGTTCCTAGCCAAATCTTCAATATAATATTGTGCAGGTCCTAAATCTTCATCCAATGGTTCAATCAAAGAGTCTCTTTTTACATGTCCCAGGCCGGCCTCGATGAAGCTGGAAGGACTCAGAATTCCTTTGTAGTTTATCCGGAAGATGAGATCAGAAAAGTGTTTCACCTTGTATAAATCCTGGATTCCGGTTCCGCCTTTCTGTCCAAAGGATTTATGGTATATTGCGGTAAAAGAAAGATTGTGATGATTGGTAATGGCATAGCTGAGCTTTGTGAAAAGATTGTTGCTTTGTGTGGTTTTTTCGCCGCCAGGAACAAAAAGATAATCCACAAGACCATCCCTAGTCTGCTCTGTATCGGTAAAGAGATTATTAGAGATGAAAAACCAAAGCCTGTCTTTTATCAGGGGGCCGCCGAGATTGAAATACCAGTTGTAATTGGAAAAGTAATCAGGTTCACTCACTACAGATAACTGCTCCTCGCGCGAAGATTGGAGTTTTTTATCCATAAAAACGAGGGAAAATTCTCCTCTGAAATCATTGCTTCCACTTTTCGTAACCATATTGATGATGCCACCATAGGAAGAGCCGAATTCCGGACTGAAAGGATCGGATATTATCTGGATTTCGTCTATGGAATCAAAATTCAGTCGCATTCCTGAATTTCTCAGCCTTACCCCGCTGATAGAAAGTCCGTCAATAATCCAATTGTTACCTTCTTCCCCTTCACCTCGGAAGCTTGGTTGGCCCTCTGTGGCCGTGCCGCGGCGAGTATTGACTCTGACACCGATTACTCCGGGAGTGAATTTGATCGCATCCACTACAGTACGATTCTGGGAAGGCAGTTTTTCCAGGTCTTGACTGCTCAGATGATAACTCGTATCGGTTGAGGTTTTATCGATGAGGGGAGGTTCGGCTGTGACAAAAATTTCTTCTCTGATCTCTGATAATCTCATCGTAACTCGTAAGCTTGTGACTTTTCCCAGGCGAACAATGACATTTTCTTGGACAACAGTATTAAATCCTTCAAGCTTGAAAGTTAGGGTGTAATTTCCGACTGGAAGGAGTGGGATGTGAAATTCACCACTTTTGGTGGAGAGCACTATTCTCAGCCCCTGAAGGCTTGGGCTCTTTGCCGTTATTTCAATTCCGGGCAGGTCAATACCTTTTTCATCCTGAACTTTCCCCTGGATCTCACCTGTTTCTATTGCCTGAACTTGGCTTGCGAGGAGTGAAAGAAGTGATAAAAATATCAGGATTGTCTTTTGCTTGGTCATTTGGAATTAAGCTATCTTATGCCTGGCCCCATATGTTTGTGAAATTATATTATCAGCAATGACGAAAAGGAATATAGTGCTCTGAATCTTTTTTAATCTAAGTTATTTGATTTGGATTTTCTTTGCTCTTCAACTTTTTTGACATGGAGAGTTCTTTGGAATGCCGTGAAGTTGGATAAAAGCGCGATGATAATTAGGGTTCCTATCATTAGAGGATCAAAAATTTTGAAAAGAGAACCGATGATTGAACCAGTCGCGAGAAATACCATTCTTTCAGCCCGCTGCATCACGCCAATTTTGCATTCAATTTCCAAGCCTTCGGCTCGAGCCCTTGTGTAGCTGACCATAGTTGAGCCTAATAATGTAAAGAATATAATCCAGAGAGCCCAATGACTCCTGAAATAGACTGCAAGACCCAGATAGATAAAGAATTCTGAGTATCTATCTAGAGTCGAGTCGAACATAGCTCCAAAGACACTCGTCTTATTTGTGCCTGCTGCAACTTTTCCATCAAGAATATCCAATGTTCCGCAAACGATAATGAGGATTCCTGCCCAGAAAGGCCTTCCAAAGATGAAAAAGATACCTGCTCCTAATCCTATTATTGTCGCAAAAATACTCAAGGCGTTCGGATTTATGTTGAGGTTGATGAGGAGAGAAGCCACCTGATTCAGATGATCTAGGGTAAGAGACCTCAATTTTTTTGGCAGGATTCGGGCTGACTCTTGGGTCTGGTTATTCATTTGAATATTTATGATCCCTTCAATTTTTAGAGAAACATATTAAACTAATATGATTCAAACCTCAAGTCAATTCAAATTTAACATTGGGGTCTGACCCCGCTGAACGCGTTTTCACGGGCCCCGTTTTCACGGGCCCCGATTTTACTCAATAGTAATTTTTTTCTTTTTAGTGACTTTCTTTTCCTCCATTTTTTCTAGCGCCTTGATTTTGGCGTCTATAATAGATCGCAAACCGAGAAGCATTTCCTTTTTAGCATTGACTAAATGTCCTATAGTCTCATTAGGAACGAAAAGGGAGAAGAGATCTTCTGGAATAGTGATTCTAATCTCTTTTGTTTTCTCTGCGCTCATTTGGCTACCTCCTTTCTCATTGGGGTCTGACCCCGCTGAACGTTTTCACGGGCCCCGTTTTCACGGGGCCCGTCAAGTCTGACTCCGAAAATTTATTTTCAATCTTTCTTTTTCAAATTTGGCTCCTTTTAAGGAGTAGTTAAGCAAAGTCTGAGGGAGGAGAATATTTCTCTTATAATTTCCGACTCGAATAAATAACTCTTCCCCTTTCTGGTGAAGGTCTAATTCCTTCTTCTCCACAAAAGGAAGATTCAAAGAGAGGTCGAATCCACCGTCTGCTTTTTCGATGATAATCGGCTTTTGCGTGAAAAATATTTGGGTGGGATCTTTTTTGCCATAGATTTTTTTAGCCATTTTATAAAGAAGATTAATTCCTATTATTTCTTGTGAAAAAAGTTCTGATGAAAGAATGGGGACAGGAGAGAAGCATTCCTTAATCACCTGTTGATAGGTTGCCTGAATGGTTTTCCATTTATTGAAATAGGTATCTTGAACCTTAGTAGGGATTAGGCGGTTGACAATAATTAGGTCTACTGCGTAGCCAAAAAGGCTGAAAAAAGTATATGCTCTTTGCGCTTCTTTAATAACCATCTTTTCGGGATTGATCACGAGGCGGATAGAAGTTGTTTTGTTATCTTCAAGGATTTCTTTCATTTCCGCCAATTGAGAAGTTAGTCTCTTCATGGCACCGAAGACTTTATCCTCTGGAAAGGGAAAGGGGAGTACTCGAGAGGCCACAGGTCTCACTGCCTTTGCTGCTGTTCTTTGAATGGGGAAAATGTGCTTGAGATACCAACCTGTAATTTCTGGGGCACTTAATAGCCTCAAAGTGTCTCCGGTTGGAGCACAGTCGACGACTATGACATCGAAATCTGATTTTTTATGGTAGCTTCGTATTTCCATCAAGCTGAAAAGTTCTTCCATGCCTGGGAAAATACTCATTTCTTCTGCTTCAATGGTATCGATTCCCTGAGATTCGAAAAGATCTGAGAGATAACTTTTGATTTCTCCCCATTTTTTTTCGATTTCCTCGAGAGTGTTGATCTCCTGGCCGTAGAAATTAGGAGCAATCCTTTTAGGATGATTAGAAAGCGGAATTTCCAGAGAATCAGAGAGGCTGTGGGCAGCATCAGTAGAGATAACCAATGTTTTGTAGCCTTTCTTGGCAGAAAGCAGAGCACTAGCTGCAGCCAAAGTGGTTTTGCCGACACCGCCTTTACCAGTGAGAAGTATAATGCGCATATAACCTCTTTAAGTATAGAGAGTATAGATTCATTTTAGCACTCTCTAGAGACAAGTCAACAGCTTACGCGGCTCTATGACAAAAAGTGGGGCATTGATTCGAATCATCGGGGTCTAACCCCATTGGATTCATTTTATCCCCACTTTTTGTCATAGAGCCCAGCTTGTGCAATCTCAAAGGTAAGAGTATGGGATTGCCGCGTCACTTCACTCCTGGTAGGGTAGGTTCGATGGATCAACCCCTAATTCTGATAGGAGGGCTAGATGGAAGGAAAGTATATTAATAATGTTAGATTAGAGAGCCAAATTCTTTCGCCTTCAACAGGCTGGATTTGTTTTTGCCTCATTCTTTTTTCCTTAATTTCATATGAAATCCGGTTCCTTCAGTCCTATCCAGTTTGATCTCGCCATGAAGCTGATCCTCAGCTAAAATAGTAACCAGATGCAAACCCAGGGAGTCTGTCTCTCTGAAATCTATGTCTTCTGGTAAGCCAACTCCATTGTCAGAAACATTTAACTCAATTTCATTCCCGTTCAAAGAATTCATAGCGATTTTGATTTCGCCCTTGTTCCCATTGGGGAAAGCATGTTTTAGAGAGTTAGAAACCAGCTCGTTGACAATAAGGCCACAGGGAATAGCTGTGTTGATATTTAGGAAAACATCTTTGATGTGGATGTCAGATTTAATCGTGCCTGAATCAATTCCATACGAACTGAATAGATGGCTTATCAAGCTACGAACATATTCATTAAAGTCGACATTAGAAAAGTCCTTAGATTGGTACAACCTCTCATGGATGAGTGCCATTGACTTGACGCGGTTCTGGCTGCTCATGAATGTTTGCAATGCATTGACATCGGTGAGATGCCTGGATTGAAGTTTGAGAAGGCTAGAAATAATTTGCATATTATTCTTGACCCGATGATGAATCTCCTGCAGCAAAACTTCCTTTTCCTTGAGTGAAGCTTTGATTTGCTCTTCGGCACGCTTGCGTTGGGTGATATCACGTACGATACTCTGAATAAAAAGAGGCTTGCTCTGAATAAAAAGAGGCTTGTTTTCAGCATCACGCACCAATGCCACATTGATTTCTACAGGAAATTCAGTGCCGTCTTTTTTTCGAAAAGTGCGTTCATAAGGTGAAAAAGTCTTACCGTTTTTCAAGCTTATAAACTTCTCTCGGGCCTTTCCATATTCATGGGGAACAACGATTTCTCTAAATGATTTACCGATGAGCTCCTCATTGCTGTAGCCGAGCATATCGGCTGCTTTTTTATTAGCGGCTAGGTGAACTCCATCAAAATTCAGGAGAAAAACAGCATCGTTGGCGCGTTCAAAGAGGGCTCTATACATCATCTCGCTTTTCCGCAGTTCCTCCTCCGCTTGTTTACGCTCTGTAATGTCTCGATAGATGGCATAGACTCCTACCTGTGTACCGCCAATGTTGATAGGGGATGCTAGAACAGAGACATTAATCAGTGTTCCGTCTTTGCGTTCACGTACAGTTTCAAATGAGACTTTCTCGCCTCTTGATACAAACTTAGTAATCGAGGCGGCTTCCTTATGAGATTCTTTTGGTGCGACAAGTTGGTCAATTGAACGCCCTGTGGCTTCATCATGCGTATACCCGAATAATCTCATGAATTTTTTATTCATCTTAAGAACTTTGCCATCGTTATCACACATCACAATTGCCTCTTGAGCACTCTCAAATAACTGCTCATGATGAGCCTTCTCGATTTGCAGCGCGTCCTCTGTCAGTTTGCGCTCTGTTATGTCTCGAGCAATCCCTAATACCAGGGCTTGACCTTTCACATTCACGGGAAATGTCCTTATTTCAACTAGAACCTGAGCGCCATCCTTCCTGTTCAAAATGATTTCATCAGGGCCAGTGGGCTTGCCCATGGCATTTTTAGCTAGAAGTGCGCTCACTTTAGGGATTTGCCCTGCTGAGAGGAGGTTCTGCTTTAAAAAATTCTTTCCGATCAATTCATCCTTTTTATAACCGGTTATTTCTTCCGCCGCTCTATTACCATCAATAAAATTGCCCTTCAAGTCACTCAGGTAATAGGCATCCGGTGCATATTCGTACAATATTTTTAGCCTCTCCTCGGAACTTCTTAGTTCTTCATAAGCCTGCTTGCGTTCGGTGATGTCGGAGGCACTGACCATCACCCCAGTCAATTTCTTTTTGTCATAAATAGGGGTTGAGCCCTCGGCCACTTCTAAGTATCTTATTTTGCCCGATTTTGTTTTGACTTGAATCTCCATTACTGGTTGAGGATGACCGAGAAATTCTTTAGAGAGAGCATATAAGGCCTTCCTGATGGAGCCTTTCGCTAAAAAATGGGTTATGGACTTGCCGATGAGTTCCTCATCAGAATAGCCAAAGTTTTTCAAAGCATTTTTGTTGACAAAGAGAATTTTCCCGGTTTTGCTCAGGATGAGTATAATCTCTTTTGAATTGTCAATAAGGAATTTGTATTTTTCCTCACTTTTCCGCAGAGCCTCCTCAGCTTGTTTGGTCTGCTGGTGTAAACTGGCGTTTTTAATGGCTTGAGATGCGGCATGGGCGAAGCTTTGAATCATCCCCAGTTCTTCCTTTAAGACTTCTTCCCTGGAGCTTGTGAGAACGACTCCTCCGACCACCTCTTTTTCGTCCCTTAAGGGCATTATTATACAGTTCTTTGTTCCTCCCAACTTCTGTAAAGCCATGAGTTTTCTTTTACTGATGAGGGGATATCCTATTTCTGCCAGAGTCTTGACAACCACAACTCTGCCATTCATTGCTGAGCTTATAGCATCATTCAATTCAATATCAGCTCGGAAAGAGAAATTCTTGAGAGTAAAACCTAAAATCTTGTTTATTTTAGGGAGGAGTCGTTTTTTTGTGGAGAAGGTCTTGATCTCAAGATGCTTTTTCTCATTGTCCAACGTTGCGATAAAGGCAGTTGTATATCCCATGGAATTCACAAATCCATCAGTTATTTGTTCGAATACTTTTTCTAATTCTAGAGAACTGTGAACAGCTTCTGTAACTTGTTGAAGTATTCGTAATTGTGCATTTGCCTCAGAAAGTTCGTTCTCCTTCTGTTTACTCGCAGAGTTTTCAATCAGCTCCCACGTTTTTTCTTTTTTGCTTATTTTTTCTGTCATTCTTTGTATGCTTAATGTTTGATAGGGTGGGATTATTTTAACCTAATAATTCCTATAACATTTATTCCGGATAGCGTTCCATATGGAAAAGCAGATACTTATCATTTTTTTCTCTATTTTTATGACAGATGTTATGGAGTTTTTCTACATCTTTGACGATGAATCGGGAGAGGAAATTTTCAATTCTTATCTCACCTTAAAAGATGAATGTGGGTGACCTGAGGGATTAATATAAGATGAGAATTGAGAAAAAACGAAAGATTATTTGTTCTTTAGTCTTCTGAGTTAGTCGTAATATTCCAATCCGAGATGAGTGATGAGTTCCTCTCCTTTGAGGTGGCGGAGCGTATTCTTTAATTTCATCAACTGAATGAATAGATCATGTTCCGGATAAATTTCTGGCGCACACATAGGACTTTTGAAGTAGAAAGACAGCCATTCCTGGATTCCCTTCATCCCAGTGCGTTGGGCGAGATCTAGGAATAATACAAGGTCTAGGACTATTGGAGCAGCCAGAATGCTATCCCGGCAGAGAAAGTCAATTTTGACCTGCATCGGATAGCCCATCCAGCCGAATATATCTATATTATCCCATCCCTCTTTGTTATCTCCCCTTGGGGGATAGAAATTGATCCGGACCTTGTGATAGAAATCTTTGTATAGATCAGGATAAACTTCGGGCTGTAGGATATACTCGAGAACCGAGAGTTTACTCTCTTCTTTTGTTTTGAAGGATCCTGGATCGTCCAGAACTTCTCCATCCCTGTTGCCGAGTATATTCGTAGAGAACCAGCCGCTTAGACCGAGCAATCGGGCTTTTAGTCCGGGAGCAAGAATGGTTTTCATCAAAGTTTGACCTGTTTTAAAATCCTTACCTGCAATCGGAACATTTTTCTCTTTGGCGAGGTTTATCAAGGCGGGAATATCAACGGTTAGGTTGGGGGCTCCATTGGCAAAAGGCACTCCTGAAACGATGGAAGCATAAGCATATATCATGCTTGGGGCAATAGCTTGGTGGTTTTCTTTCATTGCCTTTTCAAAAGATTCGATTGTCTCGTGAACAGGATTCGGTTTCATGAATACTTCGGTACTGGCACACCAGACCATAACCATTCGATCAAGGCCATTCGATTCACGAAAATTTTGGATATCCTCTATGAGCATTTGGGCATAATCATATTTTGTGTCTGCCTCCTTGACATGGTCTCCTGATAATCTCTTGACATAATTCTGGTCGAATACCGCTTTCCACGGATGAATTTTTTGGATTTCACCTTGGATTTCATCCAATAATTCTTTGTGAAGAACGCCAGCCTTTAGGCCAGCCTCGTAGATATTATCTGGAAAAATATCCCACCCGCCAAAGACTAAGTCGTTTGTGCCATCAAGGAGTGCTGCACTCTCAGCCGAGATGCC
>CAZSPM010000042.1:0-9528 GCA_964608785.1 uncultured Eubacteriales bacterium | reverse complement strand
TGATTAAAGAATATGAAAAATCCAGGTTATTTACTAATCTATCTAATCTTCGAATCTTTTCAAAAGAAGGGCACCGTTTGTCCCCCCGAATCCAAAAGAATTTGTTAATGCGTAACGAATTTCATCTGTGCGGGATTTATTGGGGACATAATCCAAATCACAATCTGGGTCGGGATTCTCATAATTTATAGTGGGGACCATAACCTGATTCTTCACACAGAGAGCAGTATAGCCTGCCTCTACTCCACCTGCTGCCCCCAGGAGATGACCGGTCATAGATTTTGTCGAACTTACTCCAATCTTATAGGCGTTATCTCCGAACAGGTTTTTTATGGCCAAAGTCTCGATCTTATCATTATAAGGAGTGGAAGTACCGTGTGCATTTATGAAGTTTAATTCTCCAGCATCAACATGGGCATCATCAAGGGCTCTTTTCATCGCCCAGAATGCCCCCTCTCCATCCATCCGGGGGGCAGAGACATGGTAGGCGTCTCCGCTCATACCGTATCCAACAATCTCCGTATATATTCTTGCTCCCCGCTTGAGAGCCATTCCTAAATCTTCAAGGATAAGAATCCCAGCTCCTTCTCCCATGACAAATCCATCCCGTTCGGCATCAAAAGGCCGCGAAGCCTTTTGAGGCTCATGATTTCTTTGGGAAAGCGC
Organism: uncultured Eubacteriales bacterium; assembly: GCA_964608785.1. Lineage (GTDB taxonomy): Bacteria > Acidobacteriota > Aminicenantia > Aminicenantales > Aminicenantaceae. The sequence continues at coordinate 8,862 of CAZSPM010000042.1, read as the reverse complement.
GCGCATAGCACAAAAGCCTGCCAGCCCGAGTGGTGTGATAGGGGCTTCTGCCCCGCCTGCGATCATGATATCTGCTTCTCCTCTCTCGATAATCCGGAAGGAATCGCCAATGGCATGGGTGCCTGTTGTACAGGCAGTCGCAGTGGCCGAATTCGGACCACTAGCTTTGTATTTAATGGAAATCTGTCCAGAGGCCTCATTAATAATGGCTGAGATCAGGAAAAAGGGAGAGACCCGACTCGGCCCGAGTTCAAGCAATTTTCTATGTGTCTCTTCAATCGAGCCTATGCCTCCTATCCCTGATCCCACATAAACTCCGCACCTGCCGCCTTCTAAAGAAACCTCCGGAATCCCGGAATCCTCAACAGCCAATTGAGCTGCCGCCACTGCATACTGGATGAAAGGGTCCATTTTCCGAGCTTCTTTTTTTTCAATAAAACGGAGAGGGTCAAAGCTCTTTACTTCTCCTGCAATCCTCGTTGAAAAATCAGAGACATCAAATCGAGAAATGGCGCTAATTCCACTTCTCCCTTGCAAGAGGGATTCCCAATTCTCTTCAGCACCAATGCCTAAAGGAGAAACCAGTCCTATCCCTGTAACAACGACGCGTCTTCGAGAGTGCTCTCTTTTAGAAGAAAATGAATGCCCCATCAGGAACTTTGATGTTTTTATCTATATTTATTTACTGGAAAGATGAGCTAAAACATAATCCATTGCCTTACCAACTGTAGTCAGTTTCTCAGCATCGTCATCAGGGATATCCATACCAAACTCATCTTCCAACGCCATGACAAGCTCAACTGTATCCAATGAATCAGCACCTAAATCATCAATAAAAGATGCTTCTTCTGTTACTTGATCCTCACTGATGCTAAGTTTATCTGCAACAATGGCTTTTACCTTCTTCAATAATTCTTCTCTTTCCATGTTTTTTCCTCCTCGTTAATTTTTGAATTTACAGACTATTTTTAATGCTACATAAGCATTCCGCCATTTATGCTTACGACTTGGCCAGTTATATAAGCGGCCTCATCAGATAGGAGAAACTTCACAAGGTGAGCCACTTCATCAGGAGTCCCGAATCTTTTCATAGGGATAAAATCAAGAAATGCTTCTTTAACAGAATCCGTGAGATTCTCGGTCATGGGTGTGGCAATATATCCAGGAGCAACAGCATTAACAGTGATCCCTCGAGAAGCGACTTCTCTGGCTAATGATTTGGAAAAACCGATAACACCGGCCTTTGAAGCTGCATAGTTTGTTTGGCCTGGGTTTCCCATAAGGCCTACAACCGAGGAGATGTTGACTATTCGTCCATAGCGGTTAGCAATCATGTTCCTTATCACGGCCTTTGAAAAGTTAAATACTCCCTTTAAATTGACATCTAAAACAACATTCCATTCTTCTTCATTCATGCGCATCAGTAGGTTATCTCTTGTTATGCCAGCGTTGTTGATTAGATGATCAATCTTCTTGTGATCCTGAATAACCGCCTCTACTACTTCGGTAACTTGCTCCATACGTGAAATATCCGCGCGATAGGGGAATGCGCTCCCACTGTTCATCTTGATCTTATGAACAACCTCCTGCAGTTTCTCTTCTTGAATATCAATGAGAACAACTTCTGCTCCTTCTTTGGAAATCTCAACCGCTATGGTCTCTCCGATTCCTTGAGACGCCCCAGTGATAATCGCAAGTCTTCCTGAAAGCGGCATTCTAAGCCTTCACGCTATTAAAAGTCTGTGATAACCTGGTGACCTCATGCTGAATTTTTTCTTGAACCTTATTCAAAACAAAATCTCTGGCTAATCCCACAGCATTTTTTACGGCATTGACATTTGAGCGTCCATGGCCAATTATGCAAACTCCGTTTATCCCCAAAAGTTGTGCCCCTCCGTATTCCGTATAATCGACTTTCCTGTAGAGCTTCTTTAAGTTTCTTTTCATCAAGAAAAACCCAACTTTTGAAAAGATGTTTTTCATTATCTCATTACGGGCCATATAAAAAATGGTCTCAACCACTCCCTCACTTACTTTTAAGGCAACATTTCCTGTGAACCCATCGCTAACGATGACATCGGCTTTCCCCGAATAAATATCTTTACCCTCTACGTTACCTATAAAATTTAGAGTAGATGATTGAAGTCTCTCAAAGGCTTCTTTGGTTAGTTCGTTTCCCTTTGATTCCTCCTCCCCAATGCTCATTAATCCAACTCGAGGATTCTTTTGGCCTATTACACTTTGCATAAAAATATGCCCCATTAGAGCAAACTGCTCCAGATGATGAGGACGGCAATTAACATTGGCTCCCACATCTATGAGGAGAGTTAGGCCGTCTAAGGTAGGAACAAGCAGGGACAATCCTGGCTTCTCAACTCCCTTTAGAGCCCCCAATATCCTTTTAGATATATAGACTATAGCCGCTGTATTTCCTGTGCTGACAAAGGCCTCAGCTTCTCCCTTCTTCACTAACTGAGTTCCAACACGAATAGAAGATCTCTGCTTCCTCCTAAAAGCGAGGAGGCCTTCGCCCATCCCGATGGATTCTGCGGCATTGACTATAGTGATTTTCGCTTTTGAACTGTTAATGCGGCCGAACTCTTTTTTTATTAGATCCTCTGCCCCAACGAGGAGAATTTCAACTTTATACTCTTGTGCGGCCCTTATTGCCCCCTCCACTGTCACCTTAGGGCCAAAATCTCCACCCATCGCATCAACAGCAACTCTCATTTATCTCCTTCTTGTCACTCTTCGCTTTCTTCAATCACCTGTCTCTCTCGGTAAAATCCACACTCTGGGCAGGCCCTATGAGGCAACTTCGGTGTCCCGCAATTGGGACAAAGAGCTAAAGAAGGGAGGTCAAGAGCATCATGCGCCCTTCTTTTCATTTTTCTTGAATGAGAATGTCTTCTTTTCGGGTTAGCCATTTACCTTTTATCTCTTATAAATGTCTTAAGTTTCTCAAGGCGAGGATCGGAGTCGTCCCTAATGCAGGCACATTCGCCTTCTTTTATAATTTTCCCGCATACGGGACAAATCCCTTGACAATTGTCTGAACATAACGGTTTTATTGGAAAAGTCAAATTCAACTGCTCCAGGATAACTTCTTCCAGATCAACCTTGTGACTATAATAAAAGAATTTGTTTATTTCTCCGTTCTCCAATTGATCCCGAAAAACATCCAGTTCTTCTGGCAGATAGACAAGATCAAATTTGGAATCAACAGGGAGCTCGTACGGCATCAAACAGCGGCTGCAGACAAAGCTAAGGCAGGTCTCGATATGCCCTCTTATTAAAATCTCATCGCCTACCTTTTTGACAAAGAGCTCAGAATGGACAGAATTAAGAAACACGGCACTTTCCTCGACAAGGTCAGCATTAAAAAATTCGAAATCTTTGGAGATTTTCAGCCCTTCCGTAGGGATTCTATCTATCTCTATTATCATTTTATCATCCAAAATAAGTTAACCTATTATATCATCTTGCCTTCCTTTGTCAATAAAACCCGCGGCTCTTTCTTCTTAGATATAAGGGAGCCGCGGACAGGCCCCCGGCTTCCTTTAACTTAAGATCAATAGCCGGGTGATGCCCCCGGCTTCCTTTAACTTAAGATCAATAGCCGGGGGTTGATATCTAAAATCGAAAGAGTATAATAATACACAGGTATCCTTCGATGAATGGACTCAATACTGAAACCACTCATAACGGCATATCCTATCATGTTCAAACCCAAGATAAAGGTTTAAGCGTCCATTACATTGAATCTCTCATCTATAAGTCCGGAAAGCTTCTCTCCTCCCGCAGAGCGTACTACACCGCTTTCCTCAACAATCCTGATCTCAGAGAAAAAATACATAGTCTTATCAAAAAGCAACATAATGCGATTCTTAAGGAAATAGCGGAGGGGAGATTTGACCATTTTTAGCGCCCCATAATATGCGGCCGTCTTGGGCATATATAAGAGGATACCTCTCTTTTGAATGCTCATAAGAATGAATGAAACAAAACTTTTTTTAATCGACGGGAACTCTCTCCTTTATCGCTCATATTATGCCATTCAGCGCCTTTCTACCTCTCAAGGCTTCCCCACTAATGCTATATATGGATTTGTCAGCATGCTCAAAAAATTTATTGAAAGAGAGAAGCCTTCTCATCTCGGAATTGTTTTTGATGTTAAGGGTCCCACAATACGTCATAAAAAATTTAAGGATTACAAAGCTCATCGCAAACCCATGCCCGAGGATTTAGTCGTTCAGGTCCCCATCATAAAAAAAATCGTCAGTGCCTTCAACATCCCCTATTTTGAATTAGAAAATTATGAAGCCGATGATGTATTGGGAAGCCTCGCTTCTCAAGCTCGGGCCAAAAAAATTCCTTCAGTCATTGTGACTAATGATAAAGATCTCTTCCAACTCGTCGATGAATTAACCGTAGTATTCAATCCTGTCAAAGAAATCTATTTAGACGAAAAAAGGGTGAAGGAATATTTCGGTGTTCGCGCGTCTCAAGTGATCGATGTCCTTTCTCTATGGGGAGATCCTACGGATAACATTCCTGGCGTACCGGGAATCGGAGAAAAAACATCCAAAGCGCTCATCAATCAGTTTGGGTCACTGGAAAATCTCCTTAAAAATCTGGCAAAGATAGAAAGCCAGAGACTTCGAGAAAAAATTGAACGGAATCTTGATCAACTGAAAATGAGCCAGGAGCTGGTCACGATCAAAAAAGACCTTGATCTGGAATTCAAGCTGGAAGACCTATCCGTATCCGAGCCGAACCTCAAGGAGCTGACTAGGCTCTTTCAAGAATTGGAATTTGTCTCTCTCTTATCTGAATACTTGAAGAAGCCTGAAGACGCTCAAAAAGAGTACAGGACTATTTTTGAGGAAAAAGATCTCCGTTCGCTAATCACCCAAATTAAGAACGCTAAATTTGTCTCCCTCGATACAGAAACCGATAGCCCTTATCCCACAAAGGCCCGTTTAGTGGGGCTTTCTTTCTCCACAAAGCCACATCAAGCATACTATCTTCCCCTCCGCCATGACTATCCAGATGGCCCTCAACAAATTCCGAAGGAGAGGGCCTTCCATCTCCTCGATGAAGTTCATTCTGATGAAAAAATCAAAAAAATTGGACAGAACATCAAATATGATTACATTGTTCTGAAAAGGGAGGGCGCCTGTCTTCGCGGTATAGACTTAGATTCCATGGTGCTTTCCTATCTCTTGGAGCCAAATTGGGGGAAACACAATTTAAACAAGCTGGCCCTAAACTATCTCCAGGTCAAAGCCATTCCTTATGAGGATATTGCTGGCAAAGGAAAGCTGGCGGTCACACTCAACGCCGTCGATATCAAACGTGTGGCTCCTTATGCCTGTCAAGACGCCGATTTGGCTCTTCAGCTCAGCACTCTACTTTGGCCTAAAGTCAAAGAAAAAGGATTGAGCTCTCTCTACAGTGAAATTGAGCTCCCTCTTATCGAAGTCCTCGCCGATATGGAAATGTGGGGAGTTAAAATTGACGTTGACCGTTTAAGAGATTTGTCTAAAGAGCTTGAATACGATCTCAATCGCCTCAAAGAAAAAATTTTTGCTTCGAGTGGAGAAGAATTCAACATCAACTCCCCTCAGCAACTCGGACACATTCTCTTCGAAAAAATGAAACTTCCTCCTTCAAGAAAAACAAAAATAACAAAAGGCTACTCCACGAATGTAAACATCCTTCAAGAATTAGCCCGTGATTTTCCCATAGCAAAATATGCCCTGGAATACAGGCAGCTGGCCAAACTGAAATCATCCTATGCAGACGCTCTCCCCCTTCTCCTCAATCCAGAAACAAGGAGAATCCATACATCATATAACCAAACAGTAGCTGCCACAGGCAGGCTATCCTCGAGCGATCCTAATCTCCAAAACATCCCCGTAAGAGGCGAATTAGGACGGAGATTTCGGCAGGCCTTCATCCCTGAGGAAGGGCATCTTTTTCTCTCTGCTGATTATTCACAAATTGAGTTAAGGATTTTAGCCCATCTCTCTAGCGATCCCGCCTTAATCGAAACTTTTCTCCATGACAGAGATGTTCATGAAGAAACGGCTATTCGTGTTTTTGGTGACACCTCTGCCCTCTCAAAGGAAGAACAACGAAGGAAAGCTAAAATTATCAATTTCAGTATCATCTATGGTGCTTCAGCCTTTTCTTTGGCAAGAGAACTGGAAACCTCCACTTCAGATGCTCAGAAATTTATCAATCTATACTATGAAAAACATCCAAAAGTCGAAGAGTTTTTGGATAAGAAAGTTAAGGATGCTCAGGAAAATGGGTACTCAGAAACACTTTTAGGGAGGAAGCGACCGGTTCCCGAGCTCAGACATCAAAACAAGCTAACGCAACAGGCGGGTCGCCGAATCGCCTTAAACACTCCTATCCAAGGGTCGGCTGCCGATTTGATGAAAAAAGCGATGATAGACATATGGCATGAATTTAGAAAGCGGAACCTCAAGGCCAAGATGATTCTCCAGGTCCACGATGAGCTAGTATTTGAGGTTCCCGACGATGAAAAGGATGAAGTAGAGCCCTTGGTTAAGAAAAAAATGGAAGATGTCTTTTCTCTCAAGATCCCCTTGAAAGTACATCTTGAGTGGGGGGTGAATTGGGCTGAAGCGAAGTAGGAAGAATGCTAAAATTTAGAGTTCTTTCTTATAGACACGAAAGCGTTTATAGCTCTTCCCTCCCATCTTTTCCATTTCAGCTCTGACTTTTACGTTTGCTTCCATCTCATGGTGGGTATCAATGAACTCTAATCCCGCCTCATGAGCCGAGATAAGCATTTTAACACCCATCAGGACATCCAATCCCCGCCCTCGGTATTTCTCTTTAATGGCCCCTAGGAGCAAATCCAGCTGTTTTGTCTTCTTTGCAGCCAGCAATATTTTTAGAAATCCCAACGGGAAAAGATGCCCCTTAGCTTTCTGGATGCCTTCTGTCATGTCGGGGATTCCAACTATAAAAGAAACCAATTCATCGCCTCTTTTCACCACTTTTACAAACCGGGGGTCGACAACTGGCAAATAACGTTTTGCCAAGGCCTCCATCTCCTCTTCATCCAATGGAGCATAACCATAAATATTGCTTGCTGAATAACATTCATTCATGAGGTGGAAAACCGGTTTGATCCAAGCTTTAAGTTCTTTTCTTTTCCGGAATTCAATAACCTCAAACTTTCCTTTCCGCATAACTCTTTGATAAATCTTCCTGTAGAATTCAGGGAGTTCTTTTGGAACCTCTACTTTGTAAACAAAATAATCCACATCCTTCTCATAATCTTGTTTCTCAACAAAGAGGGGCATCCATCCATAGTTATAGTAAGTGGCTATGGTCGCTCGATTCTCAAACCCATCGATTAAAAATCCTTCTGGGTCTTGATCTGAAAACCCATAAGGACCGACAATCTTCGTCATCCCCATCTTTTTCGCCCACGCTTCGACATGATTCAGAAGAGTTCGAACGACTTCTTCATCTTCCCCGGTTTCTAAATAGCCAAAACGAGCGGTTTTCTCATTCCTTAGCTCATTATAACGCTTATTGACGATGCCCATGATCCTTCCTACGGCTTCCTCGCCACGGAATGCAAGCAGCATGGTCGTGTCGCTATAAGAAAATCCTTTGTTCTTTCTTGGATTAAAATATTTCCATTCATCTATATAAATGGGGGGAACCCAGTTAGTATGATTGGCGTGTAGTTTCTCAGGCAGGAAAATAAATTCCCTTAAATCCTTGCGTGTCTTTATTTCTTTAATGGAGATGTTCACCGTTACATGGCCTTTAAGTGAAAACTCTCATGATTTTACCCCATATTATTACACAAAAAACCATTTAAATGAAATATGGAGACAGTTCTATTTTCCTAATCTATGAATTTATCTCCTTGAGTAATTTTATATAATCAGAGGAAAATAGAACCGTCCCTTTTTTACAAAAATGGGGGCAAGATAAATCAATCCCTTGCATTCTTATTCAAAATTATCTTTCTATGTTGACAACGCCATGAAAGAATTAATAAACTTTAGATTAATTTTTCCGTCTAGCAACAAAAAAGATGAAGGCAAAGACTTTTCCGCGTGGAATCCACCCGCCAGAGTTCAAGGAATGGACGGCAGAGAAGGCGATAGAATCTCTCCCCCCCCCAGAAAAAGTCATGATTCCCCTCCTTCAGCATTTTGGTGCCCCTGCTCAGCCTTCAGTCCAAAAGGGAGATGAGGTCTTTCTCGGACAAATGATCGGGGAAGGCAAAAGTCTTTTCTCTGCATCTGTCCACTCCAGTGTTTCAGGAAAAGTTTTATCTGTAGACGATTACAATCACCCCGGAGGGAATCCTGTCCTTGCTGTAACCATTGCCAACGATGGTGAAGACCGTCTCTTCCCAGAAATGAAAGGAGCAAAGGACCCTTTTTCTCTAAGCCCTGATGACATACGCCAAAAAGTTCGGGATGCAGGCGTAGTCGGACTTGGCGGAGCCGCGTTCCCTACAGCTATCAAGCTCTCCCCTCCCAAGGATAAGCCTATTGATACGATAATCATTAATGGATGCGAATGTGAACCAATGTTGACCGCTGATTATCGGCTCATGTTAGAATCACCAGAAGCTATTTTAAAAGGAGGGGAACTAGCGCGCATAGCCACCGGGGCTAAGCAGATTATCGTTGGCATTGAAGACAACAAAAAGAAGGCTTTTGAACTCATCCAAGAGAAAATTCAGAATTTTAAAGGAGGAGTCACACTTTTCAAAACAAAATATCCCCAAGGGGCTGAAAAAAACCTGATATACGCCCTTCTCCGACGAGAAGTTCCAAGAGGGAGGCTTCC
>CAZSPM010000041.1:0-9533 GCA_964608785.1 uncultured Eubacteriales bacterium | reverse complement strand
CCGTATGCTCCGCGCTCTTCCAGAATGGTGTAGTCAAGGAGCTGACGGCTGCCCGGCAGCCAGGTAAAACCAGAGGTCACAGAAGCATTAATGATGGGTCCGGTGAGGGCTTTTGCTTTTCCGGTTTCTGCCTCAGCCACCCAGAGTTCAACGCCTGTATCGACATACCGGATAAAAGCTATCCATTGACTATCATAGGACCAGCGCGGAAAGCCGAGTTTTGCTCCTTCGGGGAGAACGATTTTTTTTGTCAAGCCGTCTTTAATTGACTTGAAGGTGAGTCCAGTATAGAAAGTCGTAGCCTGGCGGGCATTATACTTTGGCAGTAGCCTTGTTCCAGCAAGCCTGAGCAGGGGTTGGGCCATGTAGGCGATTGAAGGCATGGCTTCATAATCGACGAGGATCATAAGCTCGCCGCTCGGGCTCATAGACACGCGGGGAGGGGGAGGGGCATTGACAATATCAATCACTTCTTTCGGAGGCACTTTATAGGGTTCCTGTGCAAAGAGTGTGAGGCTGAATAGAAAGATTAAAATCAAGAAAGAGACTGGAATTATTTTTTTCATGGTTTTCCCTCCTAGAAATAAATATTTGCTCATTCGTACTCTTTCTAAATATACAATAATTGATTTAACAGTTTCAATTTATTAAAACCTAGATAGCTCTGAGGAGAGATTTATAATAGCCTTGATTTTAAATACCAGGCAGAGGTTTTTATTGAGTTTCTACCAATGAAATTTTAGCCGTCTTCTGGATTTCTCGAAAATGCCTGTTGAGTGTAAAAATTTTACACCCATATTCCTGAGCGATGATGGCAATATAACAATCAAACAAACTGATAGTCTTGCCTTTTTTTTTAGGCTGTAGGCAAGTCTCCCCGCTTTTAGCCAGCTGTCTTCCGTTTGGTCAATAATGTGAAAAGCATCAAGGAAATCTTCGATAACAGATATCTCTTTTTCTGACTTTGCTCCTTGAATCAGTTCTGCTATCACAATCTTTGGGATGTAAACATCATCTTCAGAGAGAATGTTATCCACTCTATCTGCAATTGGAGAGGACTTATTCCGGAGATAATCGATCCAAACGGATGTATCTATGAGAACTCTCTTAGCGCTCATGATGCCTTATTTCGTCAGCACTCATATCGAATTCAAGTTTCCCTTTCATGGATTTTATTTTCTCGATTTTCCCTTTTCTCAGGTACTCACGAATCGCCTCTTTTACAGCAGAGGCTTTGCTTTTTGCTTTTGTTTCCTTCATAAGCTCTTCCAGAATGTCATATTCAATGGTTATGGTGGTTCTCATCTTATCTCTCTCTTAATAGAATGCACAATATATTATAATGATATTATTCATATTGTCAATATTTTTGTGCATATTATTTGCACAGTATTCTTCTTGCTATCTGTGTGCTTATAATTGACGAGCTTGTATAGCCTCTTTTTTTAAAGGAATGTTTTTATGAATATGTGATAAGAAAAAAAGAAGCCATAATGAAATCATCGCAACTCAGCTAGACGTTTCCTGGCATCATCAACCTCAGGAATACCGGGATCAGCGTTTTTCCATAATTCGAGGAATTTTTCGTAATACTCGATGGCTTTGGCTGTATTGCCTTGCTGCTCGTAGATCTTCCCCAGCATATAGAAGCTTTTGGCATGAATATCTCCAAAAAAATATCTGCCTACGGTAAGGGAAATTATTTTTTCGTACTCCTCTTGAGCCTTCTCCATATTTTTATCCTTATAATAAGCTAAGGCCAGAGAATCAATGAATACTGCATGCCTATCTGAAAAATCGGATTCATAAGGCAGTAAAGAGATGGCTTTCTTAAATTCTTCAATAGCTCTGGGAATATTCTTTCTTTCAAGTGCTATCCCGCCTATCAGATTGTGGTAGAGCCTCATTTCTTTCTTATTCAAGCTTTTCTGGATTAACGCCTTAAGCTCATCTGCGACTCTCTGGACTTCAGTAATTGATTTCATTTCAGCATAGGTACGTCCTTTTCCAAAGAGTGCGAATCTTTGTCCGAGCAAGCTTTTTCTTTCGACAGAAAGACTCCATACCTTATCTAACTCTTCCAGAGCCTCATCAAGATTTCCTAATCTTATATGTATATAAGATAAAAAATTACGGAACCGAGATTCCCATCCTGTTTCACCGAGATTCTTTGCCAGCTCAATTCCTCCTCTAGCCTGGTCTTTGGATTTCTCAAATTTACCCTCTGATAAGTACAAAGCTAATAACCTTTGTCTGCCCATATTATGAGCTGCCTGTTCCTCTGTCTTCAGCATTTTCTCGTACTCTTTTTCAGCTCTAACAAAGTCTCCCATATACCTGTAAAAATCTCCTTTTATCCAGAAATTTAGGAAATGAGTAGGATTAAGAGCGTAGACTTTATCCCCTTCAGCAAGGCCTAGATTATATTTCTTTTGAATAAAGTAATTGAGGGCTAAACCTGTATGGATATAAATATTATCTGAAAAATTGTTTACATAATATTCGAGAACTTCCTCGGCTTTGTCGTACATTCCCTTGGCCATATACGAAACTGATATATTAAAATAGGAAAAATAAGTTTCCTCCTTATTCTGAATATCCACATTGTGTCGTTCTATGGATTTATCCCATTCTTCTATATAACTATACACAATCCCCAAGTTAGTATTAGCCATGCTGTCATCTGGATAGAGTTCTAGTAATTGACTGTATGCGTCTATCGCTTTATCATACGTTTCTTCTGACTGCATAAAGAAGGCTCCCTGGATTTGATAGCGTTCTCTATCAGATATGCGGTCGCTCAATTCAAAAGCCTTTTGAATATATTCTCTGTACTTAGCCCCGTAACTCAGATTTGAATATCCCATTGCCATGCTTCTGTAGGCCATAGCAAACTCAGGATCAATGGCTACTGCCTTCTCCATGAGCCGGATACCCTGACGGTCATCTCCTTGCATGTGGTACTCTCTTCCCTCGCTGTAAAATCTAAAAGCTTCAGGAGAATTAGTCGTGATTTTCCCCACCTCTTTATCAATATCGCTGGCTATCTTTGCTGCAGAAATTTCAAGATTGGCTTTTATTCTCTTTGTCAGCTCATCCACCATGGAGAAGATACTTGTCTCTCCTGTCCCTTCGATTCCTTCTGATCCTATCAGTTCCTCTGTGCCTGCCTCATGAAGCATTATATTGATTCTGAAAGTCTCTCCTGCTTTAGTGTAGTTCCCCTGTAAGATATGAGTGGCGTTTCCCCGTGCTGCCACTTCCCTCAAAATATCTGAAGAATAGCTCTTTGCTTCCAGCTGACCGAGCTGGCTGAGAATATTGAAGAGCCTATCTCCCCTTACTACATTGATGTATCTAGACTGGGAGAGATCAGTTATCAGCAAATCAGAAAGAGCTTTTCTCCAGTGACCCAGGCTTTCATCGCCGGTGTTATTCTCAAAGTACATGATAGCCAGAGATGGCCTGCCCGACGGAGCGGGGATTGTTTCCTTTTTCGATAGAAGCTGCCAAAGTACTATAATGATGATTGCCAGAGCCATGATGACAAACGCAGGGATGAAGAGTTTCTTCAGACCGAATGTGACTGTTATTTCCTTTGAGGTGAGTGGCTTTTTCTTGGGAACTTCTCTTTCAGTCGAAGGAATGCCAGTTTCAATCCTGGAGAGCTCAGAGCGTACCTCACCGGCACTCTGATACCTCTTCTCTTTATTCTTCTCCAGACATCTCAATATCATATAGCTGAGATCATCAGGGATCTGGGTGTTAAGCTCTTTTGGATTTTTAGGTATTTCGCTCTTGTGTTTCACCCCGATTGTAAACGGCGTGTCTCCTTCAAAGGGCACTCTTCCGGTCACCATTTCATACAGGATGACTCCTAATGCATAAATATCAGAACGCTGGTCTGTCTCTTTTCCTTCCACTTGTTCGGGCGACATATATTCAGGTGTGCCGATCATTATGCCTGATCCTGTGATCCCTTTTGCTTTGAGAGAGCGGGCTATCCCAAAATCCATAATCCTTGCATTTCCTTCCTCGTCAATCATGACATTTTGCGGTTTTAAATCGCGATGCACGACTCCCAAACGATGAGCTTCTGTTAATCCTTCGCATACCTGTTTGGCAATGGAAATAGCTCTGCCCGCACCCAAAGGTCCAGCTCTCCGAATAAAGCTTTTTAGGTCTTCTCCTCGCACGTACTCCATCGTGATGTAATGCAGACCTTTCTCTTCGTTAAGGTCATACATCCTGCAGATATTTCTGTGAGCGATTTCACGGGCGAGTTTCAGCTCATTCCTGAAGCGCTCGATGGTTTTCTTTTCAGCAGCGATTTCAGGTTTTATGAGTTTTAAGGCGACTTCTCCGTCTATCTTCTTGTCAAACACCCTATAGACTTTCCCCATACCGCCTTTGCCCAATTCTTCGATGATTTCGTATCGAGAAGCAAAGGTGCTTCCCCTGGTTAACTCTGTAACGGGTGTCTGAAGAGTTTCGGTATAGGGAACAGAGATTTCCTCAGAGAGGCCTAATTGAGTACCGCACTCACCGCAGAAACGAGTGCCCTTAGGATTTTCTGACTGACATTTTGGACACTTGATAGCCACTTTTATCCGTTTGCACTAATTCTGCAAAAGGATATCAATTAATGAAACAGGAGTCAAATTGAAAATTTGTGATGTGGATATTTAGAATAGATTGCTTAATTTATGAGATTTAGAAGTACTATTAGCAGGAGAATGTTATTATGCGATTATTTTTTCTTGACTTTTCCGCTGGAAGCTGACCGGGATGACCCTGAAGAGGAGCGCGATGATGACCCTGAAGAGGAACGCACTGATGAGCCTGAAGAGGAACGCACTGATGAGCCTGAACGAGAACGTGAGACGGACGGCCTTGAGTAGGTCCGAGAAGTGTATGACTTTGATGATATTCTTGGGGATCGATAACTTGAACCGGTTTTATAATATCTAGAGTATTTAGTGGCTCTGGTTTTCTTTCTGGATGTTTTGACGGGAGTTTGAATTCTTGAAGGATATGTCCTTCCGATGCTTCCTGATTGGGAACTCGAGATTTTCTTCTTTTTGATTGTTCCGGTTCTGGAAGGCGGGCTTCTTCTGGTAGTGCCTCTGGAAGGTGTTGACCTGGTTACCTTAGTTTTTGAAATCCGGCCTCTTCGTGATCCCGTAGAGGTCGTTGTGGCAGTCCCTGCGGTTCTCCGAATCCCTCTGACTCCCTGGTTCTGGATAGTTCTTCTTTTGAGCTGGTCTTTACGGACTATGTAACGGAGATTGCGGTCGTAATTGCGGCTATAGTAATAACTACTATAATACGGGTAGTAGCTGTACCTATACCAGTTCATCCAGGACATATATGGGTGCCAGCCCCAATATGAGCTCGACCAGTACCAATATGAGTGCCAGCCATAATACCAATCACCCCAGTACCCGTATGGATTCCAACCCCAGGAAGGATACCAGGGATACCAACCCGTCCATCCGGCATAGGGATATGATCTCCAAGTGTCGGGTTCTTCCTCCTCTTCATATTCTTCGGCATAATATATCTGGCGTTCAGCGACCTGCTCCCGTCGATAGCTCCATTTATCAAAATCATCTTCAAACATCGGGTTTCCGAATTTTTTCGTATCATACCTGTCCACTTCTATTCGATAAACGCCATTGAGCGAGAAATTTTCGTGTGGAGTCTGAAAATCGATTGTTTTTTCTGATTGAGTGTAGACTTCACCGTATCGAACGTCCACAAGGATGGATTCCTCCTGGAGAGTTGCGAAAACGACTTTTGTATGATGATTAAGCCTGAGGAAATCACCATTCAGATAAACCTCTACTCGACCTTCCTGAGTGTATAATTCGTCTCCTTCTAAGACGCGAGCATTGATTCTTGCCATCCTGGCATTGAGTTTTGCGTCTCCTTCCATATAGCTAATCCACGCTAACTCTGAAATCGCTCTTTTCTGGTCGTATGAGCTATCAGCATAGTCTTGAGCCAAGACAGGGATGGCCGTCAGAGATAATCCGATCAAAAGACTTAAAAGTTTATTTCGCATTTTATACCTTCCCTTAATACACTATTAACACAGAGGCAAATTGTTGTCAATTGAGAAAGGGTTCCTCTGCATTTTTTTTGTCTCTCCATTTTATTCCACAATTATTAATGCAAATACCGTGCCATTTTGGCTTCTCAGTAATCAGGGGAGACAAGGCAGGAGGCTTGTCCTTAATAGATGACGGATGGCACCACTTGGAGACGCTCCCCAAGCAAAAAAGGCAAAATGGGGGCAGTCCCCTTTTTGCCTTTTTTGTCCCTTTGAAAAAAGAGGGCCTGCCCCTTTGTAAAAAGGGGGTCAGGCCTTGACATATTCTGATCCCGATATTATTCAAGGCTGTCCCCGTTGTCACGGGGACCGCTTTCGCGGGGGCCAATGTTTCAATGTCCTTGACAACAAACATACAAGTATGTATAAAAGATATTTTTACGAGGAGTCAAAAATGAAGCGATCAATATTTTTTCTATCTGGTTTAATCCTCGCCATTCTATTTTTTTCTAACTGCAGTAAACAAGAAGCGGAAACGAAAAATATAGAACAGATCTATAGGGAAGAGGGAGTTCCTGTAAGGGTAAAGACAATCGTCTTACAGGAATTCAGGAATGAACTCAACTTTCATTCTGTCTTATCAGGTATCCAGGAGTCGTCAGCTTATGCCACGTTTTCGGACGAGGTGGAAAAGATCCATGTGAGAGTCGGTGATTATGTCAAAAAAAATTCCGTCTTAATGACTTTTCCCACAGATAATCCGGCCACAAGGTATTATCAGGCGAAAGTCGCTTTTGAAAACTCGGAGACAGCCTATGAACGAGTGAAAAATCTATATAATGACGGAGGAATTTCCCGGCAGGAACTCGATAACGCAGGTGCTGCCTATCAAGTGGCCAAAGCAGATTGGGAGGCCGTACAGCTGACTGTGATGGTGAGAGCGCCGATCAGCGGTTATGTCACAAAGGTTAATGTCCGTGAAACAGATAATGTCCAAAGGGATGACGAGCTTATCACCATCTCCAGGATCAATAAAATGAAAGCCAAAGTATGGGTTTCTGAGAATGAGATCTCTGACATTAAAAAAGGCCAGGCGGCTCACGCCACATGGAAAGGAACAGAGGTCGAAGGGAAAGTGGTTCAGGTAGATATGGCAATGGACCAGGAAAAACAGGCCTTCCAGGTAGTTATGGAGTTCAAAAATCCAGATAATATTTTGAAACCTGGGATAACAGTGGATGTTAAGGTTGCGGTCTATATCAATCCAGAAGCGATGGTTGTCAAGCGGCAGAATATCTTGGAAGAAGAAGGTTCGTTTTTTGTCTACATTCTCAGTAATAGTACGGCCGAAAGAAGAGATGTCAAACTTGGACGCCGGCAGGTCCTGGATGTTGAGATCCTTGATGGATTGAATCCTGGCGATGAGCTCATTGTGGAAGGCCTAATGCTGCTGGAACCCGGTGCTAAAGTCAAAGTAATAAAGTGAGGTAAGGAATATGTTTCTCTCCACCCTTTCAATAAAAAGACCGATTATGGTGACCATGGGGCTTCTGGTTTTCTTGATTTTTGGATTGCTCGCATTTTTCTCTCTCAATCTAAACCTCATGCCTGATATAGAGATAGGATTTGTCAGTGTGCGGACCATTTACCCGGGCTCAGGTCCACAAGAGATAGAGATGCAGATCACAAAAAAGATAGAGGACGCAGTAGCCACTATCAGCAAAATCAACAGCTTGAGCTCCTATTCCATGGAGGGTGCCTCCATCGTCAGCCTGGAATTTAAATTGGGTAAAGACCCAGATATAGCCAACCAGGAAGTCAAGGATAAGGTCAATGCTATCCTGGGTGAGCTCCCGAGGGATGCCGAGATTCCGATCGTTGAAAAATTCGATATAGGTGCTTGGCCCATCATGGATATCATCTTGACCGGAAACATCCCGATGACAGAGCTTTTTGATATTGCCGACAAAAGGCTTAAAGACCGCCTGTCTCAGGTTGAAGATGTTGCGAGAGTCAATATCGTGGGAGGAGAGGAAAGAGAAATCCGGGTGGAGTTGGATAATCGTATCGTGTTTCAGAATGCCATCTCACTGCAACAGGTAAGTCAAATCTTGGCCGCTCACAATATGGATATGCCAGGAGGGACCTTTCAGCAGCAAACTCAGGAATACTCTGTTCGTATGAAGGGTGAATTTGATGGTGTCAAAACAATTGAAGAGCTGGAAATACCAACGGCTTACGGTATAAAAAAACTGGGACAGCTCGCTGATGTCAAGGATTCCGGTGCGGATGTCCGGGAGAGGACTGTCTTCTTTGACAATTTAGAGAAGATAAAGAGCGAGAACGTTATTTTAATGAGTGTCATCAAAAGTGCGGATGGGAATGTGGTTAACGTTGCTAAAGGGATTCAGAGAGAGTTGCCGTCCATCAAAGAGGATTTACCGCCGGGTGTTGACCTCACCATAATCAATGACAGCTCTCTTTTCATAGAGAGCTCAGTTCAAGATACGCTTGGAAATATCATTTTGGGAATACTCTTTACCGGTGCGGTGTTGTTTTTCTTCCTCCATGATCTTCGTTCGACTATTATCGTAGCCCTGGCCATGCCCTTTTCCATTATTTCCACATTCCTTCTGTTACAAATTTCCGGTTTTACATTGAATATAATGACCCTGATGGGTTTATCCACAGCCGTAGGCATACTGGTGGCGAACTCAGTGGTGGTGCTGGAAAATATATTCCGATTCAAGCAAATGGGGAAAAACCGGAAAGACGCAGCAGATAGAGGAACGTCAGAGGTTGCAGTGGCTGTCATCGCATCGACTTTCACTAATATCGTGGTGTTTTTACCTATCGCTTCTATGACAAGCATGGTCGGACAATTTTTTAGAGAATTTGCGCTAACTGTGACTTTTGCAACCCTGTTCTCCTTGGTTGTATCTTTTACACTGACTCCAATGCTGGCCTCTCTAATCCTTCCTGAAAGGGAAACGAAAAAACGTCTGATCGGCAGAAGCTTGGATGCGATGTTTCATTCCTGGGAAAGGATATATAAAGGACTTTTAAAAATGGTTCTTGCCAAAAAGTGGAGGAGCAGCCTGGTAGCTGTCGTCTCATTACTCCTTTTTATAGCCAGTTTTCCTATCGCTGCAAGAGTAGGATTCGAATTCATGCCTATGCTCGATGAGGGGAATATTCTAATCGAGGTGGAATTACCGGAGGGGTACCGTCTGGAAGAAACGGCTGGACTGATCAGTGAAATTGAAGGGCGGATTCAGAAATATTCGGATGTGAAGCACATGGTCACAACTTTAGGATCATTAGGTGAGATGAGCAGAGGCACAAATATGGCAAGAGTCAACGTAAAACTGGTGGATGCTGAAGAAAGAGAGTCGTCTAGCAACGAGATGGTAAATAGATTCATAGAAGATCTTTCCGATATCCCCAATGCAAAGATAAGGGCTTCTGCACTTTCATC
>CAZSPM010000040.1:0-9552 GCA_964608785.1 uncultured Eubacteriales bacterium | reverse complement strand
TATATCCCTCATGTTATCTACTATATAGTAGCTCTCCCCCCACGGGGGAGGCCTTTCGTGTTTTCTTTTCCCCCCCCCGCCGCTGGGTTTCTGGCTTTCCAGTATCCTTATGCGAGCTGCAAATTTTTGTAAGTTTTTGTACTCCCGCTCTATGGGGACTTCCAGAATATCTTTTTTTAGCCAGTAAAGGATGGGCAAATTTCCTCTTGCCAGAAGAAATTCGATGGCTTTGTTCGTGTTAACTTTCATTAAGATATCTTTATCTCTAACTGACTTTGTACTATGCTCCCTTTTTCTTTCCATTTCCATAGATTATCTGTCCTGGAAGCTTCCCGGTATGCTTTCCTTCTTCAATGACCAATTCTCCATTGACAAGGACGTACATAAGACCTTTGCTGTATTGATGAGGGTCGGAAAATGTGGCTTGGTCTTGGAATGTTTGTCGGTCAAAAATGGTTAGATCGGCATACATCCCCTCTCTGATCATTCCTCTTCCTTTTAGCCTTAACGCCTGAGCGGGTAAAGACGTCATTTTTCTTATCGCTTCTTCCAGGGTAATGACTCCCTTTTCTCTTACATAATGACCGATCACTCGGGGAAAAGTTCCGTAATTTCTCGGATGAGGGACGCCTCTGCCAATAATCTGAACACCCCCATCTGAACCATGCATATTGTAGGGCAGGCGCATTAGGTCCTCTACATCCTTCTCATCCATCTGAAAAAATACCCCTGAAGCGCCTCCATTTTTCTCGATTTCAATGATCAGATCTGCCGCATTGTCGATTGTTGTCTCCTTACCCTGTGAGAATAAAATTTCTTGGAGATTTTTTCCTTCATACTCAGGGAATTTTTCGAAGCGTGCAATGTAGATAGTCTCTAGTTTATTGATTCCCCTTGTAGAGGTGAGTCTTCTCTTGATGATGAAAGCCTTTATCTTTTCATAGTTCTCTTTGTCTCCTAATCTCTCCATGAATTTTTCTCTTCCGCCTTCAAAGGCCCATGAAGGGAGGCTGCTTGTAAAGCCTGAACTCGTGGCTGTGTAAGGATACTGGTCAAGGGTGACCTCCACTCCCCTGCTGCGGGCTTCTTCCACTGGTTTTGTGATTCTTTCCAGTTGGTTCCAGACAGCATCCTGAGCCAATTTAATATGAGAAATCTGGACAGGGATTCCATTTTTTTCTCCGATTTCAATGGCTTCTTCGATAGCTTCGGTGATATGAAGTGCCTGGTCTCTGAGATGGGTGGCATAGATTCCATGATAAGGGGCGACAGCAGCAGCCAGCTCAACAAGTTCTTCTGTTTTGGAATAAATTCCTGGTAAGTATGAAAGGCCAGTAGAAAAACCTATGGCTCCTGCTCTCATTTCCTCTTCGATGAGAGATTTCATTTTTTCGAGCTCCTCTTCTGCGGGAGAGTCCATTTTGTAACCCATTATTTCTCGCCGGATTGTATTGTGTCCCACAAGACAGGCGAAATTAATGGAAGTTCCGTTTTCTTCAATTTTTTTTAAATGCTCCTTTAAGGGGAAAGGATGGCCGCCGCAGTTTCCTCCGATGACAGTCGTCACTCCTTGATAAATATAATTATCGACGGTTGGAGTTTTTTCGATTCCCCGGTCACAATGGGTATGGATATCGATGAATCCTGGGCATACAGCTAAATTTTGAGCGTCAATCGTCTTTTTTGCCTTCGTTAAATCTATGGAACCTATTCGTACTATCTTATCTTGTTTTATGGCAATATCGCCTTTAAACCAAGGATTCCCTGTCCCGTCTATGATAAGCCCATTTGTGATTATAATGTCATATAGTTTCGCTGAGGGACCACAATGAAATAAGGCACAGAGAATAAATGTACTAATAAAGAAAAATAGGAGTCCATGAGGTTTTCTTATTTTTTTCACTTTTCTTTTTCCTTATTAAAGAAGATAAATTTTATTCCAAGTGGAAAACTTCTGTCAATTTATTGCTCATTACACGGCTCTAGCGCACAGCAACGATCTGCACCTTCTTCACATTCTTCTCTCCTCTCTAGCTTCACTAATGTACAGCAATGGATAGTGCAGATTTCTGGGCTGTGATGAAAGAGCTCGGTGCTTAGATACTTCATTCCTGAGTCAGGAATGACGGTTACGATGGTTTTTTCCTCACCCAATTCTTTCGCAACCTTTAAGCTTGCAAAGACATTGGCTCCTGCAGAATATCCTGCGAAAACACCTTCGAGTCGCGCAAGTCGACAGGAAGTCGCTTTCGCTTCCTCGCCAGAAACCTTTATGATTTCGTCATAGTTTTCATGCTCGAAAAGGTCAGGAACAAATCCTTCCCCTATCCCCTGAAGTCTGTGGTAGCCAGCGCATTCTCCGGAAATGACGGCTGATTCAGCAGGCTCAACCACGTAAATTTTTATCTCTGGATTTTTTTCTTTTAAGCTTATACTTACTCCCATAGCTGTTCCAGCAGTTCCTACTCCTGCTATAAACGCATCTATCTTACCGTCTGTTTCCTCCCAAATCTCTTCAGCCGTAGTCATCTGATGGGCGAGAGTATTAGCAGGATTAGCGAATTGATTGGGCATGAAATAACCTGGTTTGGAGGCTATTTCTTCAGCTTTTATCAGGGCTCCTTCTACATCCTCTTTAGTAAAAGTCCCAGGTTCAGCATTGCCATGGCTGGGAACAAGGACAAGTTCAGCTCCAAACGCAGTCGTCATATCCTTTCGTTCCTGGCTCATTTGTTCAGGCATAACAGCGATCATATGATATCCCTTCAAGGCACAGACCAAAGCGAGACTTGTGCCTGTGTTTCCGCTCGTCGGCTCTACAATATAATCTCCTTTTTTTATTTTTCCCTCTTTCTCTGCCTCTTCAATCATTGAGAGGGCAATCCGGTCTTTCACGCTGCCGCTCGGATTGTAGTACTCCAGCTTTGCCAGTATCGTTGATCGGATGTCTTTTTTTATTCGACTAAGACGGATCATAGGAGTGTGTCCGATTAAATCTAAGATGCTCTCATATATTTTCACGATTCAAACTCCTCTAATTGAGTATTGAGGATTATTATAAATATTCTAGCAATCTTAATTCAAACTTTTTTTCTAAAATAGTTCAATTGCCATTAATCTAACAGGCAGTTTTTACCTCCTTCCTGAGTTTGTTCTGCTTATTGAGTCATTTCTTCCATATATTATGTAATTTCTTATCAATGTTAGGCAATTTTCTTGCAGAATCAGATTGTATCTTTTAGAATGATTGCTATTGATATTTTCAAAGGAGGATGAAATGGTGAAAAATCGCTGGCTGATTTGCCTTTCCTGTATCGCATTTATCCTTGGTTCTGTTTTTGTTTCCTGCTCTAAGGCTAATAAAATAGTAGACGAGAATATCAAGGCTGCAGGAGGAGAGAAGAGTCTATCTCAAATTAAAAACTTTTCTTTCACCTATGGCTCAACAACTTATTACATGTCCAATGATGGAATCATGAAGTTAACCCAAGGCAGGGACCCTATCATTACAGAATCCATACTGGTTGACCTGGACGGAGCAAAAAGAAACTGCTTTAATAAGATCACTGAATTAACAGGACATGAGAAATCTACCTACCAATGCATGGCGAAACTTCGAAGTGGCTTATTCACTCTTGCTAATTTTAGAGGGCAGCTCGAGTTTAAAGGGCTGAAGAAATTTGGGCCTAAGGAGCATTATCTGCTGACGACTAATGTAGGCGATCTTGAGGTTGAATTTTACCTTGACCCTGTGGAATATACACTCAGAAGACTGGTCCTTAAAGGTTTTGATGCTTCTGCGGGACAATACGAAGTCAATCATGACTTTGGTCCCTATCAAGAGCTAAACGGGGTGAAAATTCCATCTTCCTGGTTTAACTCTCAAGTCGGGGCGCGCGGAAGGCTTTTTGAGATAAAGGATGTGAAATTGAACCAAAGCCTGAAGGATGACTTTTTTTCCAAACTCGAAGTCAATGTGGGTAAAGTGGAAATCGATGAGGCCTCCCTAAGCGGGAATGTGGTCCAATCATCTTTTCGGCGTAATGTTCTTGCCATAGGAACAAACTGGACAGATGATTGTATCCAAAAGGCAGGATTTAAAGCAAAAGATAGACTGATTCTTGAGATTTGTGGTCAAGAGATCGTCGTCGATCTGTATGACTCACAGCCTCCAAGAGAAGCATTCAGACCTGGAACAAATTTCATTTTTCCGAACCAGAGAAGCGAAAATTATCTCATTTACATAATATCCCCTAAAGATAAAGACCTTATTGAAAAAATTGAACCCTTGTTGCCAATCCGGGTGAAAAAAAGTATATGAACAGGAGGAAATCATGGCAAATCTAAGCCGGCGCAATTTTTTGACAGCATTTACTTCTAGTGTATTAGGTTTTGGCTTGGCAAAGAATGTAAAGGCCCGTTCAAAAAATAAGGGAAGGGCTCAAGGAGGAGCTTCACCGATAAAAATTCAGAAATATAATGATTTGGGGAAAACAGGAATAAAAGTGCCTGATGTGAGCTGCGGTGCCATATCGTTCTTTGAGCCGAATGTTTTAAGGTATGCCTATGAACTGGGAGTGACCTATTTTGATACAGCCGAGAGCTATATGCGCACCAAGAGTGAAAGCTTTATCGGCGAGGCTCTTAAAGATGTCAGAGATAAAATCACCATCACAACCAAACATGCTTATTCTTCCCGCATGAAGATCAAAAAAGAAGACATTATAAAGAGAATCGAAGCCAGCTTAAAACGCCTGCAGTCAGACTATATTGATGTCGCTATGGTTCATGGTTTGAGTAATCTTTCTTTGCTTAAAAACGAAGAACTTCTTGCCGCCTATGCTCAATTGAAAAAAGATGGAAAGATTCGCTTTGCCGGATTTTCCACTCATAATCCTCTAGTTCCCCTTAAAGAGGCTCTTGATAACGATTTTGCTCAAGTTATTCTTTTCGCTTACAACCATATGGAAGGAGAAGAAATCGAATCTTTTATCGAACAGCTTCGCAATAAAGGAGTTGGAACAGTTGCCATGAAGGTGTTTGCGGGGGGAAAGCATGGAAATTTGAAATCTCTCATCAGTCGAGAAATAAGCTACCCTCAAGCTGCCATTAGGTGGGTCATGGCAAATCCGAATATCGATTGCTGTATTCCTACCATGAGTAGCTATTCTCATGTTGAGGAATATGCGGAAGCATCGGGAAAGCCATTAGACAGGACCGCCCTGAATATGATTGCTGAGTATCGACGCCAGACGAGTGATCAGTACTGCAGAGTGAGCTGTAGCCAGTGTCTATCTTCCTGTCCGAAAAATGTCGCTATAAATGATGTTCTTCGCTATGGCATGTATTTTGAGGATTACGGAAGGGAAAAGGAAGCCATGCATTACTATGCAGACTTGGCCGGGAATAAGAAACCTCTCAATTGCGCTAGTTGTTCTGGATACTGTGAGGCAACTTGCCCATATGGACTTAAGGTTCAAGATAAACTTATTCATGCCCACGAAATCTTAACCGTGTGATTTCTTTATGACAACAAATGGTTGAGATGGCTGCGCTGTGCCCTTAATGACTTAAAAAGAATGAGATTGCCACGGTGCTAGTACATCGCAATAAAAGCGTATAAAAAAGGAGGGAGTTTATGCAAAAGATCTGGATCATTATTCTGGTTTTTATGATTTGGCCTTATCTGGTAATGGCTGTTAGTCAGGATTTTGAAGAAGATACCTTTAAGACCTCCCAGGGAGATCTGAAGATCACGTTCATCGGTCATGGCACATTAATGTTTGCTTTTGGTGGCAAAATCATTCATATCGACCCTGTAAGCCGAGAAGCGGATTATGCGAACTTCCCAAAAGCAGACCTAATCCTGGTCACCCATCAACATGGTGACCATCTGGATTCAGGAGCAATTAAAATTCTAAGAAGCGAAAAAACTGATATAATCCTCACAGAGAAATGTGCTGAGAAAGTTGAAGGTGGCACTATCATGATAAATGGGGATGTGAAGACAATTCAGGGGTTCAAGATTGAAGCTGTCCCCGCTTACAATATTGTTAACATGAGGTTGGGAAATGTTCCGTTCCATCCAAAAGGAGAGGGCAATGGCTATGTCATCACATTGGGTGACAAGAGAGTTTATGTTGCAGGAGATACTGAAAATACTCTGGAGATGAAGAGCTTAAAGGATATTGATATCGCCTTTTTGCCAATGAATCTTCCCTATACTATGACTCCGGAAATGGTAGCTGATGCGGCCAAAACATTTAGACCGGAAGTGCTTTATCCGTATCATTTTGGCGGAACAGACACTTCTCAATTAGTCGAGCTGCTCAAGAATGAAAAAGACATTGAGGTTCGTATACGGAAACTGAATTAAGTTTCGTCATTCCTGCACCCGCTACCCGCTTTTGCGGGCACAAGCTCCGCAGGAATCCAGAAATATGAAAAATGTCATTCCTGCGGAAGCAGGAATGACATTTTATAAAGCAGGAATGACATTTTGTAAAACAGCTATTAATATTTACAGCTAAATGGGAGATGATCCATAAATTTTAATTGATTAATAAAGAAGGTAGGCCTTCCTCATCTTCGCAAAATCTAAGAGTTCCTCTTCATAGCTTTTTATTATATCTTTGATATCCATGCCCTTTCCAATGGCTTCTCGAACTTTGGTAGTCCCCATGATTTTATCAAAGTATTCATCAAAGAATTCAAAACTCGCAGGATACATATCCATTATTGTTTTTATGATATAAAGTGATGTTTCAAAAGGTTTGAATTGGGTTCTGTCAATAACATGTATCTGTCCGCCACCGCATAGTTCACCTTTATGCTTAGAAAAGATGGGGGTAAACCAGCCCTCCCTGAACTTTACTCCTTGCAAATTGAGTTGGTTAAGCCTTTTTGTTAATTCAAAGCCGTCAATCCACGGTGCCCCAAAGAGCTCGAATGGTCTTGTCGTCCCTCTCCCCTCTGATATGTTTGTTCCCTCCAGAAACACCTGTCCAGGATAAACAGTGGCTGTGCTCAGCGCAGGCATGTTGGGCGAAGGGATTGTCCATGGAAGAGATGTGTCATCATACCACATCTGTCTTTCCCACCCCTGCATGGGAATGACAGTCAAGTTAGCTTTCTTCTCTAAGAATTTTTCATTGAATAAATTTGCGAGTTCTCCGACAGTCATGCCGTGTCTCACTGGGATCGGATAGAGGCCCACAAAAGAGCTGAACTCTGGATATTCTAGAATAGGGCCTTCCATGTCTTGGCCGTTTATAGGATTTGGCCTGTCCAAGACAATAAAATCAATCCCACTTTCAGCGCAGGCCTGCATACAATAGGCCATTGTTGCCACGTAAGTATAGATCCTTGTCCCGACATCCTGAATATCGAATATCATCACGTCCAAGCTTTCAACCATAGAGCTTTCAGGAACCTTGGCGATTTTTGATATATCAAAAGAGCGCATGTATTCATCGATATTTCTAAGCATTCCCTCCTCAGGCTTCATTGATTGTCCATAAAGGCTGAATACAGGCAAGTTATATTTTTCATCCATATAAAAAGGGATATACTCTCCGGCTTGGGCATTTCCTCTTATGCCATGCTCGGGTCCATACAGGGCTACGAGATTAATTTCTGGGTTTCTGTAAAAAAGGTCGATTAGGCTTTGCAAGTGACTGTTGACGCCTGTAGGATTCGTTATCAATCCCACTTTCTTCCCCTTAACCAAATGAACACTGTTTTCGAGAAAATCTTCGACTCCAAGTTTCACTCTTTTTTTTTGCAAGGAAATCCTACCATCTTTGGTCTTACAGGCAGGGGTGAAAATTATATATGCTGGGATTAGAAGGCAAATGATCGTTATGGATTTTAAAGCATTCAAAAAAAATTTGTCTTTTTGGATTTTTCCATTCCAATAGACTAAAAGACTGTCGTTCCTTCCTGGACAGTGTATCCGCTTTCGGTCATTACAGACATTCTTGCAGGCCTTCTTCCGCGCATTCTCGCACATCCATATTCTCCCTGTTTATTGATGGCCACAAATTGTTCTCCTGGGAAAAATTTTGGATTGACCTTTCTGTATTTTTCAACGATCATCCTCATGGCATCTTCACATGCCTCCTGAGGCTTTTTTCCTTCCTTCATTCCTAGAACAATGTAGAATGAAGCACAGGATTTAATCACGTCCTCTCCTCTTCCGGTAGCTCCTGCTGCCCCCACTTCATTATCGACATAGAGCCCCGCGCCAATGATAGGGGAATCACCCACACGGCCAGGGATCTTGAAACTGAGTCCACTGGTTGTGGTAATACCTGCGACATCGCCATTTTTATCGATTGCCAGCACATTTGTCGTTCCAGAATAATTTTCAATTTCATCGGATTCATCTGCAACAGGGCTTTTCTTCGGGATGTTTTTCAGATGTTCTGGCGGACCCCAATCGTCTCTGTCACTCAGTCTCTCTTTCCATCGGAGCCATCGCTCGCGGGCTTTCTCGGTCAGCAGATCTTCCTTTTTGAATCCCCATTTCCTGGCAAATTCCAACGCATCTCTTCCAACCAGCATAACATGGTCTGTTTTTTCCATGACGATCCGGGCCACAGAACAGGGGGTTTTGATGTTTTCGAGACAAGCGACTGAGCCGGCACTATAAGTCTTCCCGTCCATGATGGAGGCATCGAGCTGAACGACTCCACTTTCGTTGGGCAATCCACCGAAGCCAACTCCCATGCCTTCTGCATCCAGTTCGATGATATTGGCTGCTTTTTCGACAGCGTCCAAAGCAGAGCCTCCTTTGCCCAATATTTTCCAGCCTGTTTCCATGGCTTTTTTTCCGGTAGCATTAGTATGGCTCGTAATGATTAAAGGAATTTTAAGTGCGGTTTCGGCTTGGGAGAGAGGGAAATTTTTAAATAATAATGCACCTGCGCCTACGCCGAAACTCCGGCTAAAAAAGTGTCTTCTCGATATCTTTTTTGACATTTTCAAACCTCCAAAAATGAACTCTAAAAGATGCTCATGAAATTCTGATTATAATGAAAACACATATAGAATGGAATTTTTTTTTGAAGATTGTTATTTCTATGAAAAAAGTTCACTTATCAGTCAGTCCGATATTGTGAAGTTCCCAAAGTTCTTTGTCTTCGTTATATTTTAAATAATAATAATCATCCTCGTAAAAAGTGAAAATATGCTTGTCTATCAAACTGCCTTCTGCAAACAACGGTAAAAATACTCTTTTCAGGATGTTCCCACGCATATCCATGATAATAAATTCTCTTTTGTCTTTCTCAGATTTATAGGTCTCCACGTAAATTTTTCCATCGAGCACCGAAAACGACCGGATATCTGGGAAATATTTGGGATATTCAACCTTGAGCCTTTGTACCGCAACTCTCCATTCTCCTCCATATAAAGGATATAGATGCATTGATAGGGGTAATTCGAGAGACAGGCCATACGGTTGTTCCTCTCAGGATCTACTTTCAAAGAGGGAAGGTAAAGGTTGATATTGCCAATGCAAAAGGAAAAAAACTCTACGATAAGCGGGAG
>CAZSPM010000039.1:0-9576 GCA_964608785.1 uncultured Eubacteriales bacterium | reverse complement strand
CCTTCGAAAGACAGCTCGGGAAGGCTAAATCTTCAAAGTCGCTTCAGGGATTCCCAAAATCATTTCTGCCATCACGGAAATAAGGATGCTTAGCATTTACTCAAACAATTTGGATAGGAGCTGCATTTTATGGTATGAATAATCTGTTATTTGAAAACTTTTTTAAAGAGGAAGTATAGTAAACATGGAATATCGTTGTCGGACCATGGTGGGAAATATAAAAAGCATGTTACTCAAGCATCCCAGGAATGCATTCATTAGTGAGGAAAACATCCGCAACCAGTGGAGAAAGCTTAATTATGCTGGCGAACCGGATTACAAGAAAGCCTTGGCAGAATATGAAGAGTTAATAGATTTGCTCAAGAAGGAAATACAAGAGATACACTTCCTGCCGAAGTGTGATAAAACTAGCCTGGATTCAATTTATGTCCATGATCCTATGCTCATGACAGAAGGCGGAGCAATCCTCTGTAATATGGGGAAAGAGCAGCGAGCAGGCGAACCAGGAGCCATCGGCGATTTTTTACGGGAATTAAACATTCCGATACTGGGTACAATAACCGGCGAAGGCATGTTAGAGGGGGGAGATGTCATCTTGCTCAATGAACAAACCATGGCGGTTGGCTTGGGCTATAGAACCAATGAAGACGGAATCCAACAGCTGAAGGCGCTGACTTCTGATTTTATCGATGAATTATACGTTGTTCCACTCCCTCACTGGGAAGGCCGGGACGGCGTGATGCATTTGATGTCTCTCATCAGCCCTGTGGATTACCATATGGCTGTGGTTTATCCTCGTCTCCTTCCAGTTCCTTTCCGCGAGTGGCTTATAAAAAAAGAGATTGAACTAGTGCAGATTCCTGATTCTGAATTCGAGACCATGGCTGCGAACATCTTAGCCCTTAGTCCACGTCGCTGCCTGATGCTATCTGGAAATCCTCTCACAAAAGAGAAACTTAAAAGGAAGGGAATCGATGTCTTTGAATATCGTGGGGAGGAGATTTCTTTAAAGGGACTAGGAGGGCCGACCTGTCTCACAAGACCTCTTTTCCGTGATTAGGAAGGTTTTGATTGACAAAAGGAGTGCTGGTGATAGAATAAAAAAAATTGGAAATTTTTCTTTTGTTTCAATCCATTATCATCCATGAAATAAGTTTCGAGCAGTCTTATATATAAATGAACTTGAGGCAATGAAAAAGATAATAAGGGATAACGTTTTTAAAATTGAGAGATATGAACCGGGCATGCCTCTTGAGGTTATCCAGAGAGAACTCGCATTAGAGGGAGAGATTAGCAGGCTAGGCTTGAACGAAAATCCTCTGGGTCCTTCTGCTCTTGCAATCCAGGCAATCAAAAAATCCATAGAAGAAGGCAACCTTTATCCTGATGACTATTGCTATGATTTGAAGAAGAGTTTAGCTGGCCATCTTGGAGTTACTTCCAGTAATCTGTGTGTTGGAAATGGTACAAGCGAGCTCATTTTGCTTCTGGGAGTTGCCTTCCTCGATCCAGGAGAGACTTTTATCATGAGTGAATCTTCCTTCATCATGGCAAAGATGGTCGCTCAGTTAATGGGCAGCCGGTTAGTTGAAGTTCCCTTAAAGGAGTCCAGGCATGACCTTAGTGCTATTTTGGATAATATTACGAGTGATACGAAAATCGTCTATTTTGACAATCCAATGAACCCGATCGGCACTATGGTGACCCATCAGGAGTTTTCAGAATTTATGGAGAGAATACCGAAGGATATTTTAGTAGTGTTTGATGAGGCATATTATGAATATGTAGCCAAAGATAACTATCCAGATTCCCTGAAGTTTATCGAGGAAGGTAAGAATGCCATCGTCCTGAGGACTTTTTCTAAAATGTATGGTTTGGCTGGCTTGAGGGTCGGATATTGTATTGCGAAAGAGGAATTCGCAGATGCTGTTGAAAGAGTGAGGCCCCCCTTCTCTGTCAATAGATTCGCCCAGATAGGTGCCATAGCGGCTTTGAAGGATAAGGAACATATAGAAAAGACTGAAAAGATAAACGAATCAGGCAAGAAATTCTTCTACGAGAATTTCGAGCGTATGTCTGTCTTTTACATTCCATCTGAAACAAATTTTGTAACCATAGAGGTTAAAACGGATGCAGGAAAGATATGCAAGGATCTTCAGAAACGAGGAGTGATCCTCAGGCCCTTGACTATGTATGGGAAACCCACATTTTTGCGGGTGACAATCGGGACATCAGACCAGAACAAAAGATTCATCGAATCATTCGAACAAGTCTATCGGAACTAAAGAAAAAAGGAAAAAAAGGGGACGCCCCCTTAAAAAAGGGGACAGTCCCCTTTTTTCGAGAAAATGATATATAATTATGGAACTTCAAAATAGAGAGAAAGCTAAGAGAATGCCCCGAAAAACAGAGACTAGAGTATTGTTAGGCAACGTAGCCATAGCAAGGGGAATTGTTGAAGCTGGATGTCATGTTGTGACTTCATACCCTGGCACACCTAGCTCTGAGATAGTTCCAGGAGTAGTAGAATTCAAGCAGGAGTTGGGATTGAATACTTACGTTGAGTGGTCAACAAATGAGAAAGTGGCTTTTGACAATGCGCTGGCAGCATGCATGACAGGGAAGAGGGCAGCCGTAGCTATGAAGCAAGTAGGGCTGAATGTGGCTTCTGATTCTCTCATGAGTTCAGCATATACTGGTGTCATAGGAGGATTGGTCATAATTAGTTGCGACGACCCAGGACCTCATAGCTCACAGACAGAGCAGGATTCCCGTTTCTTTGCCATGTTCGCCAAAGTGCCTGTGTATGATCCCTCGACGCCTCAAGAAGCAAAAGAAATGGTGAAGGAGGCGTTTGGGCTCTCGGAGAAATTTCAAATTCCTGTTCTTTTGCGCCCCACAATAAGAGTCTCTCATGCCAGGCAGAGTGTGATATTTTCACCCATTAAAAAGCTCGATCGCCCAGCAAACTTTGAAAAAGACCCTGATCGATGGGCAGCAACTCCTAAATACAGACTTATTCTTCATACGAGGCTAAATAAGGCCTTAAAGAAAATACAAGAAAGATTTGAAACAGACACTCAATGGAACTATGAAGTAGGAAGTCGGCGTACGGGATCTCTTGGCATAATCACCTGCAGTGTAAGCTTCTCCATTATTATGGATATTTTAGAAGAGACGAATTTAAAAGATGTTATTAATGTTCAGAAGATTGGCATTTCTTTCCCACTCCCACAGAAAAGAGTCGCAGATTTTATTAGGAGACACAAGAAGGTCTTGGTGGGTGAGGAGACTGATTCTGTGATCGAATCTCAGATTATTGAAAAGAACAAGGTGCTTGGGCGGTTGAACGGCCACATTCCTTTGCAGGGGGAGCTCACTCCTGAAGTGGTTCATAATATTTTGGCAGTAATCTCAAAAGATCTTGGAATAGTCCACAAGAAAATGGAAAAGAGTACAGATACTAAGCTCGATAAGCTCATAGACAGTCTAGATCTCCCTATTCGAAGGCCTACGTTGTGCGCTGGCTGTGCTGAAAGAGCCGCATTTTTCGCGATAAGAAGAGCTTTTCCCAAAGCTATCTATACGAGCGATATAGGATGTTATACCCTCGGACTGAACCTTAAAGCAGTGGATACAGTTCTCGATATGGGAGCTGGAATAACCCTGGCCAGTGGCTTCTATCAATCTTATCATCAGGATAAAAAAGATGTATCCATAGTGGCGACCATGGGGGACTCAACCTTCTATCATTCAGGCACAGCATCGCTGATAAATGCGGTCTATAATAATGCAAGATTCGTTTTGGTTATTCTAGATAACGAGATAACAGCCATGACAGGAATGCAGCCTACTCCTGGAATAGGGATTACTGCTGATGGAAGCGAGGGCAGGAGAATACCTCTGGAGGAACTGGTTAGAGGGTGTGGAATTGAATGGATTAAGACCATTGACCCTTATGATGTAAAAGACTTGATAAGTCTATTAAAAGAGGCAAAAAAATATACTCAGAAATCCGATGGCGGGATTGCAGTGATTATTACAAGACATCCTTGCCTTATTAAATACCCAGAAGCTTGCATTGAAAATCCTGTAAAAGTGGAAATAACCGATGACTGCAATGCTTGCAGGTATTGCATCGATTATTTTGAGTGTCCTGCGCTCTTAATGAATGAAGAGACAGATCTTGTGGAGATAGACAGAAATCTCTGCACAGATTGCGGCATTTGTATATATGCCTGTGCAAGAGGAGCAATAATTCCTGCGAAGGAGTGAAGAGAGCTCATAGCGGGATAAGATATTTTTGTATTAACGATGAAAGTGCAGATCATTTTAGCCGGAGTTGGCGGACAGGGGATATTATTTTCTTCAAGGCTCTTTTCTGAACTAAGCCTGAGGTTAGGTTTGGAAATCATGGGGTCAGAAACCCATGGCATGAGTCAAAGAGGAGGGTCGGTTATCGCGCATTTGAAACTAGGTGATTTTCAAAGTCCGATAATCAGAAGAGGCACGGCTGACATCCTCTACTCCTTTGAAGAGAATGAGACTTACAGAACCCTGAAATTTTTGAGAAGAGGAGGCGTATGTTTTGCTAATCTCGCCAACGGGGATCGGTTTGACAGAAAGGTCCTCAACTATCTCATAGGAAAGGATATAACTTTCCGAGCGTTTGATGCCAGCAATGTTGCCTTGAAGATCGGTTCCATAAGGGCTGCTAATGTAGTGCTCATAGGTTATTCAGTGGGAACAGGATTGGTCCCTTTTAAATATAATGATGCAAAATATGTGCTGGAGCGGGTGAGTCCAAAAAATCAGCTAGAGATAAATCTGAAAGCGTTTGAGATAGGTGTTCAAGAAGGAAAAATAATGAGCTGATCAGATATCATAGAGAGTTTGTAGGGGGGAGTTTCAAAAATTTTGGAAAATCAGCGGGATACCTCTGCAGTGTATAAATGCGCGCGATATAAGTTCCTTTGTCATCTTTCCTGACAAATTACATTTGACATTATTTCTTTTGATAGATAAAAAATATAGAGATGAAAGAGATAAGGTTGCTGTATGAGTCCATATGAGGAGGCATATTATGGCGTGGGAGATTTTTGGACAAAGCATCAACAAGGTAGGTGTTATCGGCTCCGGCAATATCGGACCGGATATTGCTCTATACTTCACTAAAGTTCTCCACAGACAGGGAGTCCCTGTTGTTGTGGTTGATATCGCTGAAAAAGCGCTCAAATCTGGAGAAGCGCGCGCAAAAGGAAAAATAGGAAGAGGAGTCAGGACCGGAGCATTCAAAGAAGATGAAGCAGAATCAATGATGAGCAATCTCTCCTGGACTAGCGATTATTCCGAATTGAGCGGAGCTGATTTAGTACTGGAGGCGGCAACCGAAGATGTTGGTATAAAGAGAAAAATCTTTGCCGAACTCGAGAATGTCTGTCCTGAAACTGCAATTCTGGCTTCAAACTCCTCTCACATGGAACCTGAAGTTATCTTTGATGAAGCGAAGAATAAAAAGAGATGCCTGGTGATCCACTACTTTTTCCCTGCTGAGCGAAGTATTATTGTAGAAGTCGTCCCTGGAAAGGACACAGCGTCAGAGATATCAGGCTTTTTGATGAGATTCTATGAGGAAATCGGGAAGGCACCCATCCAAGTAAAGAGTCGATTCGGGTATGCCATTGATCCCATATTTGAGGGAATTTTCCTGGCTGTCCTCCTTTTGGTTGATGAAGGAGCAGGAACGGTCAGGCAGGTTAATGCTATGGCCCAAAGAGCACTGGGGCTTGGAGTGGGACCTTTTACAGCTATGAATCTGACAGGGGGAAATCCAATAACACAACACGGCCTCAGCGAAATGCATGATAAGATTGGCCCATGGTTTCATTGTCCCGATTCTCTGAATAGACAAGTTAAGTCTGGAAAATGGTGGGATACTGGGATGATAGGCGAAGATGTGCCCTACAGTGAAAATGCCTTCAAAGAGGTATCTGATCGAGTAAGAGCCGCTTATTTTGGCCTTGTGTGCGAAATAATCAACTCTGGAGTTTCAAACATTGGAGATTTAGAAATGGCTGTGGAGAATGCCCTAGTCGTAAATCCGCCTTTTCAGATGATGAACAAGATCGGAGTGGATAAGGCCCTCGAATTAGTAAGAGCTTATGCGAAAGAATGGCCTGACTTCATCGTTCCTGAGATTTTGCTAAAACAGGCCGAGTCAGGAAAACCGTGGGAAATTCCGATGGTCTTTAGAGAAGACAGGGATGACATTGCTCTTATTACAATCAGAAGGCCCAAAACACTGAATGCTCTCAATCCTATGGTTATGAACCAGATGAATACCATATTTACAGAAATAAAAGAAGATAGCGGAATAAAGGGGGCTGTCCTTACAGGTTTTGGCGTAAAGGCTTTTATCTCGGGGGCGGATATCAATGAAATCGCTCGGATAAAGACCCCTGAAGATATGGAGTTTTTTGCACTAAAAGGTCAGGAGACATTGAATCTGATCGAAAATCTTGGAAAACCCGTAATCTGTGCTTTGAATGGACTGGCATTTGGAGGGGGGAACGAGCTTGCCATGGCCTGCACGGCAAGGATTGCCAAAAAAGGATTGAAAGTTTTAGCGGGCCAGCCCGAGCCGAAACTTGGCATAATTCCAGGATTTGGTGGAAGCCAGAGGCTTCCCCGTATTGTGGGACTCTCCAATGCATGGCCTATTCTCCGTACAGGAAATCCCATATCTTCGGATGAGGCGTTAAAGATAGGATTAATACAGAAAGAGGTAGAAGGCGATATCAAAGAAGAGGGCATCGCCTTTGCGAAGAAGGTTGTTTCAGGTGAATTAAGTATTCCACCAATCAAAAAGGAGCCGATTGAGGTCCCGGACTCTCTTCCGGATGTCAATATCGGGCATCTCTCTCGTAAGACCGATGAATTACTGCAGAAGGCCACTCTTGAAGGGGCAAAAATGACACTTGAAGAAGGATTAAAGCACGAGGCAAGTATACTTGGAGAATGTCTCAAGACCAAAGATATGAGAATCGGGATGGAGACTTTTATGAAATTCGGCGCAAAGAAGGATGCTGCATTTTCCCATGTGTAGCCCTGCCGAGAGCAAGAAAAAACAATAAACCGGAGGTAAAGATGGCATATGAGCGAGCATTTATTCCATACGATGCATACTGGAGCACACCTTTTTGCCGGTGGCAGGGAAACTTTGCTCACTTGCATTCCATGGAGTTCGCTGCTGAGATCTGCAAAGGGGCTTTACGTGGGCGAGGGATATCGCCGGATACATTCGATGGACTCATTTTAGGAATCACAATACCTCAGAAATCCAGTTTCTACGGTGCTCCCTGGATGGCCGGAATGATCGGGGCTGCAGGGATAACAGGTCCAACAATCAGTCAGGCGTGTGCGACCTCAGCCAAATGTGTGTCGGTTGCGTCTGAAGAGATTGAGCTTGGTAATAACGAGGCTATCCTCTTGGTCACCTGTGACCGGACGAGTAATGGGCCTCATATTTATTATCCAAATCCCATGGGAGTCGGAGGAACAGGAGATAAGGAGGATTGGGTCTGGGATAATTTTGGCTATGATCCCTACGCACGAAATGCCATGATAGAGACTGCGGAGAACGTAGCAAAGGAAGCGGGGATATCGAAAGAAAAGCAAGATGAGGTAGCCTATATGCGTTATAGCCAGTATCAGGATGCGCTGAAGGATAACAGCGCGTTCCTCAACCGCTTTATGGTTGTCCCGATCGATGTCAAGGATGCAACTGGCAGAAAAGTGCTCGCGACAGTAACAGGGGACGAAGGTGTTTTTTCGACAACACCTGATGGCCTGGCTAGATTGAGACCCGCACTTGAAGGTGGCACGGTGACGTTTGGAACTCAGACTTTCCCCGCGGATGGGAATGCCAGTCTCATAATAACTACACAAGAAAAGGCAAGAGAGCTGAGCCGTGATAAAAATATTGAAATACAGGTTCTTTCTTATGCAGAGTCCAGAACGAAGAGAGGTTATATGGCTAAGTCCATTGTGCCAGCAGCTGAGAGAGCCCTTTCCCTAGCAGGAATTGGAATCAAAGATGTTAAGGCGATAAAGACGCATAATCCGTTCGCCGTGAACGATGTGTTTTTCTGCAGAGAGATGGGGATCAAGTTTGAAGATATGAATAACTATGGCTGTTCACTCGTCTGGGGGCATCCTCAGGGACCGACTGGAGCTCGATTGATTATTGAATTGATTGAAGAGCTGGTCATTCTGGGAGGAGGATATGGCTTGTTTGATGGTTGTGCAGCTGGCGATACTGCTGCAGCAGTAGTTTTAAAGGTCGATATTAAATAAAACAACAGAAATACTGAATCATCCCCAATTTTTAATTAGAAAAAAAGGGAGGGCTTTATCAAAGAAACCATGACGCCTCGTGAAAGATGGCTGGCGGTTCTAGAACGCCAGAAGCCTGATCGTATTCCTATGGATTACTGGGCAACGCCGGAGGCGACGTTTCGTCTCATGAAGCATCTGAGCTGCATCAACAAGAGAGAGTTGCTCGAGAAGCTCCGTTCTGACTCTGTCGTTAAGTTGAGGCCGCATTATATCGGTCCGAAGATTCCAAAAGGACAGGATGTTTTTGGGTGTAGATACGTGAGTATGAGTTATGGAACCGGAATTTACAGGGAATGCGTATATCATCCTTTGGCCGAGTTAAATTCAATTGAGGAGATTGAAACTAATTATATATGGCCGAGTCCTGACTGGTGGGACTTCGGCCAAATTGAAATCCAGCTTAAGGGAAACGAGAGATACCCGATAGTCGGGGGCAATTATGAGCCTTTTCTGATCTACAGGAGGCTGCGTGGGGAGGAACAGGGTTACATGGACATGATCAGGAATCCTGAGATTGTTCATTATTGCTTGGATAAGCTTCTTTACCTCACCTATGAGAAGATCCAGCGGCTGTATGAGCAGGTTCCTGGTAAGGTCATGTTGACCTATGTGTCTGAAGATTTGGGTGGACAGAATGACCTTCTGTTTTCGCCTTCTCACATTCGGGAGTTTCTCATTCCTCGTATGAGGCGCATGATTGAGTTGGCGCATCAAGCAGGGGCTTACGTTTTTCACCACAATGATGGAAGTATCCATCGTATCATTCCAGATTTAATAGAGACAGGGATTGACATCTTAAATCCAATTCAGTGGAGATCAAAAGGCATGGAGCGGGAGAAGCT
The DNA here is from genome assembly GCA_964608785.1 of uncultured Eubacteriales bacterium. Taxonomy (GTDB): domain Bacteria; phylum Acidobacteriota; class Aminicenantia; order Aminicenantales; family Aminicenantaceae. The sequence goes on along the minus strand of CAZSPM010000039.1, from coordinate 337 downwards.
TAAGCGTGAATTTGGCGATAAAGTCATATTTCACGGAGGAGTGGATAATCAGTACACGCTTTGCTTTGGAACTGTGGAGGAGGTGACTCAGGAAGTACTGGATAACCTTCGCATCCTTGGCGAAGGTGGCGGTTATATCTTTGCCCCCTGTCATAATATTCAGGCGACAAGCCCTCCAGAAAACATAGTGGCGATGTATGAGACCTGCTACCGGAATGGATGGACATAAGAAGTGTTTTGACATCGTATTTTCCCTATGCTATAAGTCTTTTGCTGAAAATAAAGAACTCTCTTTGTGGATGTTCACAAGCGGGAATGTTAAAGCTCGAAAGAAATC
>CAZSPM010000038.1:0-9718 GCA_964608785.1 uncultured Eubacteriales bacterium | reverse complement strand
AGGGGTATCTTCATCACGAAGACACAACGATAGCGTCATGTTCTGTCCAAATACTCTCCTGAGCAAATCTTCAAAGAATGATACCGATGCTTGATCCCGACAGATAAACCCAAAGCTGGTCTCTTTATTAAGCGATTCGAGTTTTTGCTTGGTTTCCGGAGACATCTGAGTTATGAGGACATGAATATTTACAGGCATTTCGCTGAAGACATTCCGCACTTCATCAATATGAAATCCTGTTGTTATAATTCCGATCAAGTCTTCTTCTCCCTCTATCACTTTTTGCGCTTCTTTCTTCAAGTTCTTCAAGAGAACTGGCTTCACGTTTAAATTTAAATAGTTCTTGAGAAGCTTCGAAATCTCTTTGACCTGATGAAGGTTACATTCAGTAAAAATAACTGCCTGAAGAGAATGCTCTTCGGATATTCTTTTAAAGGCGGTATCAACAACTTTTCTTATTTCACTCGAATCCATACCGGAATGAAGGAGTCTTTTTATTACGCTCTTCATTGCATCAACCGGTTCCAACCCTTCCCCAATCTCTAAGTCCTTCTTTGGCACAGAGGCTCTATGAAGAGTGACAACCGTTCCTTTCCCTCTGTACATAGATATGAGTCCTTCTTTTTCAATCTCTTTATAGGCCTTGCGGATTGTTTCGAAATTGATTCTCAGCTCTCGAGCCAATGCGTTCACCCCAGGAAGATTCTGGCCTTCCTGAATTGCGCCTGTGGAGATATAGTATTTGATTAAATCTTTCAATTGCAGATATAGGGGAACCTTATTATTCTTATCGATTCGCCATTTGATCATGACTCAACTCCCCTTGATAAATATTACATTATCATTATATATGAAAAAAACCTTAAGTCAATATAAATATATAACTTTGTGTAAATTGAGGCCGCATCTCCGCATTTGTGAATCCAAGGGGGGCAGGCTTGAAAAACTTGGATTATTCTGTAGGATAATATCAATAATGCTTTACTCTATTATGTCAATTCAGGAAGGATGCCCATGAAAAATCCAAAATGTTTAAATTTTATTATTAGTCTAATTATTCTTGGGAGTGTCACTGTCTCTTTATATTCTGCTCACAATACAGAGAAAGACACTTATCTGGTTAAAGGGCTACTTCAGCCCGTTCGAATCATTAAAGACCGATGGGGAATCTCCCATATTTATGCTCAGAATCAAAAAGACCTTTTCTTTGCTCAGGGATTCAATGTTGCAAGAGATAGACTTTTCCAGCTGGAGATTTGGCGCCGTTCGGCAACAGGAACAATGGCAGAATTATTAGGCCCAAGAGCTCTCAAGCGAGATATCGGTTCACGACTTCTCAAAGCACGAGTTGATATGAAAGAGGAGATGAGTCACTACCACCCACACGGAGAAGAGATTATCACATCTTTTGTTAAAGGAATAAACGCTTATATCGATATCGTTAATAAAAATCCGAACCATCTTCCTCTTGAGTTTCGCCTCCTTGGTATAAAACCTCACTATTGGACAACAGAAATCGTCGTCTCCCGTCATAACGGACTCTTCCGGAACGCACGCTATGAAGTGGCGATAGGCCAATCGGTGAAAATTCTGGGATCTGAAAAAGTAAGAAACCTCCTCAACCTTCATCCAGGCAATCCCAATCTCAAAGCAGCAGAAGGAATCGACTTCTCACTCGTATCTAATAAAATTCTGGAGCTTTACTCTGCCTCCCGCGCATCTGTGAAGTTTCGTCCCGAAGATATTGTCGACTCCAGTTACCGAAAGGAGCGCCTCCTTGGACATCCTTTCGGCTTTGTCCCTTCTCCCTTTATGGAAATAAATAAAGAAATGGAGCTTGGAAGTAATAACTGGGTTTTGAGCGGCAAGCTTACTTTCAGCAGCCATCCCATCATGGCCAATGACCCTCACCGTAGACAGCAGATTCCTTCGCTGAGGTACTGGGTTCACCTTGTTGCACCAGGTTGGAATGTTATAGGTGGAGGAGAACCTTCTCTGCCCGGCGTCTCCATCGGTCATAACGAATACGGTGCCTGGGGATTGACCATTTTTGCCATAGATCAGGAAGACCTTTATGCCTACAAGACAAATCCCTCTAATCCCAACCAATATCTATATCAAGGGAACTGGGAAAACATGAAGGTCATTCGAGATAAAATCCAAGTGAAAGGTCGATCACCTAAGACTTTAGACCTCAAGTTCACTAGGCATGGACCTGTACTCTTCGAAGATAAGACCCACAATCGGGCCTATGCGCTGAGGGCAGCCTGGCTCGAAATTGGGAGCGCCCCGTATCTGGCAAGCCTTCGCATGGACCAGGCCAAAAACTGGGATGAATTCAGAGAAGCCTGCAGTTTTTCTCGAACCCCTTCAGAAAACATGGTCTGGGCTGATGGTGAAGGCAATATCGGATGGCAGGCAGTAGGAATCTGCCCCCTCAGAAACGGCTGGAATGGTCTGCTTCCAGTGCCGGGAGATGGGCGGTTTGAATGGTCAGGGTTTCTTCCTATCAAAGATTTGCCTCATACTTTTAATCCTCCAGAAGGTTTTTTTGCCACAGCTAATCAAGACAATATCCCTGATGGTTATTCATTCACAGTAGGGTTTTTATGGAGCGATCCCTTCCGCTTTGCTCGAATCCAGGAATATCTGAATTCAGGACGAAAATTAACAATGACAGACATGATGGAGCTCCAGCAAGACGTTCTTTCCATCCCAGCCCGGATGCTTGTGCCTCTTCTAAGAGGACTCCTCTCAACTGACGGGAAAACCCAGAAAGCCTTAAAAATGCTCCTATCCTGGGATTACAGGATGGTGCCAGAATCGGTAGAGGCGGCCATCTATATGAGCTGGGAAAGGCGACTTTCTCGGAATGTCTGGGATCTTTACATCCCAGAAGAGGCGCGAAAAGTCTTCCCGTCCCGCTCTCTTAAGAAGATGATTGATTTCCTGATTTCCCCTGATGGACATTTTGGTCCCAATCCCACTGCATCCCGAGACGCCCTGCTCATCAAGAGCCTAGAAGAAGGAATTGACAATCTGGAGGCGCGTCTCGGTTCTGATATGAGTAAGTGGTACTATGGTCAGGAGAATTTCCACCACATTAAAATCCGCCATATGCTCAGTGAGGCCCTCAAACCTGATTTTCGCGTCAAACTGGATGTCGGTCCTCTCCCCCGAGGAGGCAACAGCAACACAGTGAACAATACCTCTAGCGGCTATAACCAGACTTCTGGCGCATCTTTCCGGATAATCGCCGATCTCGGCAATTGGGATAATTCCTTGGGTACAAATGCTCCTGGCCAATCTGGCAATCCGCCAAACCCGCACTATACCGATCTTTTTGAAATGTGGGCCAAAGGAAAATATTTTCCGCTCTTTTACTCCCGCACAAAAATCGAATCAGTTGCTGAGCATGAGACAATCCTCAAACCCTATAGGGGTCGCGTCTCAACATTTGACATAAGACATAAATAATAGTCAAGAACTAGTCTCAGCATTTAACCAATAAAGGAGATAAGAGTCTGATTCTCATCCCTAGTTTCATATTTACAGAAAACACATTGAATAGAGTGAATGAAAATCAAATTAATGAGTAGCTAAGAAATGTCAAATGTTGAGACGCGACCCCAAAAGGAGAATGAGCTTTGAAGAATATAAAAGAAATCATTCAAGGTCTCAACACGCACAACTGGAAGCCAGAACCAGGAAGAACGTCTATCCTTCTTATCGATCTTCAGGAATATTTCCACGGAATAATAGAACCTATACTCGGAAATCTAACTAAGATAATTAACATGGCTCGCCAGGTTCAGATCCCTCTGTTTTTCACACAACATGGCCATGAGGCCGGGGAAGAAACGCGTATACCACACTCTTGACCTTTGAACAACTCATAGAAATAAGTTAAAAGAACCTTCTTCTGAATCTCAAGGCCACATTAACAAGGCTAATGAGAACTGGGACTTCTATAAGTGGACCAATCACAGTAGCAAAAGCTTCTCTCGAGTGAATCCCGAATACTGCAACAGCCACTGCGATGGCCAGCTCGAAATTGTTGCTTGCTGCAGTGAATGAGAGTGTTGTCGTTTTTGCGTAGTCCGCTCCTACCTTTTTGCCAAGATAAAAGGATACAAAAAACATTAGAACGAAGTAACAGCCAAGAGGAATGGCTATTCTCACAACGTCGAGCGGAATCTTGACTATGTACTCGCCCTTTAGGGAGAACATGACAAAAATGGTAAAAAGCAATGCTATCAACGTAATGGGGCTTATTTTCGGGATGAACTTTTGCTCATACCATGAACGGTTTTTAAGCCTTATGAGACTGAAACGGGTAATTATTCCCCCTATGAACGGAATGCCGAGGTAGATAAAGACGCTTTTCGCAATCTGTCCCATGGAAATGTCAACAACCGTACCCTTGAGGCCAATCCATGTTGGAAATTTTGTGATGAAAATGTACGCGTAGAATGAGAAAAACAAAACCTGGAAAATGGAGTTAAATGCCACCAATCCGGCTGCGTATTCCGTATCCCCTTTGGCAAGTTCATTCCAGACGATGACCATTGCGATACAACGCGCTAGCCCGATCATGATAAGCCCAACCATATATTCAGGATGTCCGCGCAGGAAAACTATGGCCAGCACAAACATCAGAAGGGGGCCTATGATCCAGTTCAGGACGAGAGAAAGGGAGAGTACTTTTACGTCGCGGAAAACATCACCCAATTCTTCATACTTTACCTTTGCCAGTGGCGGATACATCATCAAAATCAGTCCGATGGCAATCGGAATGTTCGTAGTATCCACCTGAAATTTATTGATAAGATTAACAATACCTGGAAACATATATCCCGTAAGAATTCCTGCAGCCATTCCCAGAAATATCCACAGGGTGAGATATCTATCGAGAAAAGAAAGTTTGGCCGCTGTTTTTTCAGGCATTTCTAACCTCCTGCTTTATCCTGAACAATCTTCTAGCTTGATTGGCTCCACATTTCAGGAATTGGCCGACATTCCTGTTTTGCGCTTTGTTTAACGTAAGTTCCCAATCTTTCATTGCTTATCAATCTTCCTTAAGCAAGATGAGCGAAATGATTTACCGGCACAATTTTATTCTGTTAATCTTCGCTGCTTCTCTCATATCAGCCAAAACAGTATGGTCGTCCTTAAGAGAACGATGCATAATTCTCAGCATTTCTTTAACAATCGGGATTTGGCTCTTCCCGGGCAAGGAATAATTGACCCATTTACCCTCTTTTCTATCTTCTATGAGTTCTGCTTCATTAAGAAGACTGAGGTGTTTGGATACTGTGGAAGCCGCAAGATTTAAAACAGCCGTTATCTCGCATACACACATTGGCTTTGTTTCCAGCATCTTCACTATTCGCAATCGATTTTTATCGCCTAAAGCTTTGAATACTTTAAGATGATTCCTCATTGTCTCTTCCTTTATTACTACATTTCGCCATATATCGAAATATAATAACATAAGTTTTCTTCCAAATCTATAAAATATTTATAAGTCAAAAATGTAAAATAAGGAAAGGACAGGAAAAGTGGGCTTAATGAATTATATCCCTACATAAGAGATTGCCGCGTCGCCGCGCTCCTCGTAATGACAAGGTGGGTTTGATGAATCAAAGCCTTACAAAATCATTTAAAAAGATGGGCTTTATCAAACTGAGGACAGATGAGCTTTTTTCCTATTTTTTGCAAAACGTCAAAGGACGCTTTGTAAATATAAATTTTTATCGGAAAAGCCTGTTCACCGCCTGGCTTGAGGTCTAACGCCCAGGATTGACATTCTAATTCTCCGAAAGCAAGAGCACCCTTTTCCAAGTGACTGTAGAGTTGGATGGCATCACCGTTTGTCTCCTGCTCTGGCCTGGGCCTATCCACATAGCGGCCTTCTGGCTTAACAGGAAATGTCATGAAAACCATGAAACAATCTTGCCCCCTTGCTTTCGAGAAATAACAGATTAAACCCTGGGCAGACTCAGGGTGAACACCAACCTTATAGCGCTGGCTTCCATGGATAAAATAGGAGATGGAATCAGGATTGGATTTAACATATTCATCGGGAATCGGTTCAAAATAGGTATCTCTCCAGGCTTTTCTTTTGACTTCATGGACTGGGATAATCATCGTTCCTTTGGGAGGAATCTGAATCAAACACCAAAGCCCTAAAATTTGGTCAAGAGCCGTGTCGAAATTATTCTTGAGTTTATGAACAAAATCAATGCCGAGAAACTCATATTGTAATCGCTTGAAATCAGGATCATCCTCAAGAGGGTCCTCCTCATGTCTTATTTCTCTAGTCAATGTCAAATCATACTCCTCTTTTCCGTCATTTGAGGTTGTTTTAAGAGTATTTTGAAGCGCCAGATGTTCGTTTTCTGTCCAAAGGGAAACTTTATAATCTCCAGGGTCCAACATGGAAAAATCCCTGTTCCCTTTCCAGTCGGGGCTGAATATAAAACCCTTGGCACCACCTTCAGGAGAAATCCACGAACGTTGCCCTCCCTGACCCTTTAGGATATCGGGATGCGTCCAGAATAAATTCTCGCCACCTACAGAAACGGCAAGGATCCTTGCTCCAAACTGGGGAACAACGAGGAATCTATTACCCTGGCTGTTGGAGAATATAAAATGTTCAATTTTATGGCTCTTTAAGGTTGAAACTATGGAGTCCATCTCTTTCCCCTCCAGATTATTTTCTGCTTTTATAGACTGAAGCATTCCAAAAACAATAAAAAACGAGAGCAATAGAAAAAGTCTCCTTTGTCGAGTAGACATCTTAACCTCCTACTCCTTGAGTCAATCGAGGATAAATGGCTCATGTATTAATGATGCCAAAGAAACCAAAATATGATCAGGCTCTAAAAAGCTGGACAGTTTCATCCTTAAGCAAAACCACTATGGAATAAACTCCCAAGGCTGTCCAGAAGGGGAACCAGATAAGGTTGAGAAAGGAAACCACTAAAGTCAGGATCCTTCCCCATTCCTTCTTTTTCAGCAATCCTATTCCGCCGATGATCTCTGGAGTTGCGAGAACAGCAATAAAAACAGATCCCCAAATACCTATGATTCTTAATATAACAGGGGCTTCGTAGCCAATATCAGGGATAAAGGAAACACCAAGAAAAACGATCAAGATACCAAAAGCAAGGAAGAGGCCAAAAATCCCGGAAATTATCCATAAGATGGCAATGACATTAACGTGAGTATCCATCTCCTCTTTTCTACTCCTCTTCGTAAACAACTGCTGTTCCGCTGGCGCTGACCATGAGCATCCCTCCAGCCTGGCCAATGCTTATGGTCTCATAGTCCAGATCAACACCAACAACGGCATTACCGCCTAATGATTTTGCCTCTTCTTTCATCTCATCGATGGCAATATCTTTTGCTCTACGGAGCTCTTTTTCATAAGCGGCTGACCTTCCACCAACTATATCTCTGATTCCTGCAAAAAAATCTTTGAAAATATTAGCACCCAAGATGGCTTCACCGCTGACGAGTCCGAGATATTTCACGATTTTCTTGCCTTCAATCATGGGGGTGGTAATAATTAGCATCGCTCCTCCTTTCAATCATTAAAAGCTATGGGGTCAGGTCTTGTTTTTTGCCCAAAAAACAAGACCTGACCCCTTCAGATTCTATGCAAACAGGTAAGTCAAAATAAAATAAATGGCAACAGAAAAGAGGCCAGCGGCAGGGAGAGAGATCACCCAGGCTGAGACAATTTTCTTTATTACGTCTAAGTTAATAGCTGAAATTCCGCGCGCTAGTCCGACGCCGATTATGTTACCAATAGCAACATGCGTGGTGGAAACAGGCATGCCCAGACGCGAACAAAGGAGCACTGTAGTCGCAGTTCCAAATTCTGCAGAAAACCCCCGGGTTGGAGTTATTGCTGTTATCTTCTTTCCTACAGTCTCCATAACACGATGCCCCCAAACATATATTCCAAAAGCTAAGCCTGCGCCACCCAAGAGTAACAACTCAACAGGAACTGCGACTCTCATCTCAACTTGTTGAGTCTGAATAATGGTCCAAATAGCGGCAACCGGACCTATAGCATTGGCCACATCATTCGCCCCGTGTGAGAAGGCTTGAAAACTGGCTGAAAGAACCTGTAACGGATTAGCCATCTTTTCAACCTGATAATAGGGATCGACATTCTTTTCTTTGTATCTTCGAAGAAGAAATGATCCAAGAAAAAAGCCTCCCACGCCCACAGCAAGGGAAATGAGAAAAGCCTCTCGAAAGGGCAGGTCAAGATGGAGATGTTTCAATCCTTTATAGATTGTGGCCAGGGTAAGCATAAAGGCGACGAGTCCTGTTAAAAAAGGGCCAATCTTTTTTGTTTGCGCAATCGGCTCAGATGAGCTCAGGATAGATTTCTTGATGACAGAAAAAATAATAAAGGCAATAATGCCCCCAAAGACTGGCGAAACAATCCAGCTTAAAACAACATACAGCACTACTATCCACTTTATACCTGTAAATCCAGCAGTAACAATGCCAAAACCAAGCACTCCTCCTATAATAGAATGGGTGGTTGAAACGGGAAGTTTGAAATAAGTGGCCAAATTAACCCAGAGAGCCGAACCTAAAACGGCAGCCAACATCCCGAAGATGAAAAGATTATGTCTATCACTGAATTGTAGCGGGTCAACAAGTCCTTTTCGAATTGTTTCAGCAACATGGCTCCCTACCAAAATAGCCCCTAGAATATTACAAATTGCTGCTACTATAACAGCCTTCTTTATGGTTAAAGCTCCAGATGCCACTGAAGTAGCCATAGAATTAGCCACATCATTGGCTCCGATGTTAACAGCGCTATAAAAGCCGACTAAAATCGCTAGGATAAGGATGATGAGGTAAATATCCATATAAATTCGCTAGTATGTACGAAAACCCATAGTTTTATACATTTCTCTTTGTCAATAAAATGAAAAAAAGCAATCCTGACTTGTCAGCCTCAGGTGTTATGTAGCATCATTCTCATCTGGTCTCCAGCATTCTCGGCATGATTGGCCAAAATCCCAAGTTCTTTAAAAATGTTCATTAACATCATTACAGAAACAGGGTCTAACTTCTCCTCGATAGAGAACAATTTTTTGGCCACGGCCATTTGAGCCTTATCGGCTTCCCATTCATCCACTTTGATCTCTTCAATCAGCTGCATAACCTTATATGCCTCAGTTCCGCTAAAAGAGGTCTCAGCGAGAAGTTTTATCTCGCTTGAAACACGCATCGCCATTTCATACGTCTCAAGAACCTTATCGACAAATTCCTTCAAGTCATCTTTGAGCTCTTCTGGCACTCTGGTTTTTCTGAGTGTAAGTAAAACAGCCAAATCTTCTGCAGAATCAGCGATGTTATCCTGCTCCTTTAAAAAACGAAGGAGGTCGCCTCTGGCAACGGGCAGAAAAATACTTTTGGGCAGATGGTTTCTGAGCTCTTTCTTGACCAAATCAGCCTCGTGCTCAGCCTTGAATATTTTTTTGGCAAAACCTTGTACCTTTTTATCTTCTTCGTTAAGAAACGCATCCATAAGTGGCCTGACCAGATCCACACATTCTTTCACCTTCAACATGTGCTGGAAAAGAGGCTCAAACGGAGATTTTCCAAAGAGTTTGCTTATGATACTCATCTCTTCACCTCTTTATTCTTAAGGGAGGGAATTAAAGAATGTTACATTTTAATC
>CAZSPM010000037.1:0-9836 GCA_964608785.1 uncultured Eubacteriales bacterium | reverse complement strand
AGTCTGATCCAATCTGAATAAGTTTGTTTTTTTAGTGTGAATTTCTGACCGGAGACATCTATGAATGCCTCATCTTTATCTCTATCAAGGATTATCTTAAGAGGGAGCCGGATTTCTTCCTCTTTCTTTAGAAGAGTATTTTCTGGGCCAGATATGGTGGTTTCAATCCTGTCCTCATTTATGGTTACAGGAATGTTCATTCCTCCTTCTCGTTTTCGAATTTTATTTTTGTCTGAAGTATAGAAAGAAAAGGTGCCCTGGCTGCCCTTTAAATCAGGCGCACACATACCAGAAAGAAGATGTCCTGAAAATTTCTCAGGGGGGAAGGTTATCGGGACCCTGAGAATGGTGCTGAAAATTCCCGCTTTGCCTAGAATTTTCCAGAAAGCAATGCTCTTGCGGTGGTTTTTAATTTCTGGTTTTGAGAAGGGAATGTTGTATTTTCCGAGCGATAGGATTTTTTTGGGTTTCCCGATTCGAGCAGAGGATAAATCGGGTAAGTATGTTTTTGGGTCACGGCTTAAAAAATCAAAAATATTGTGTTTTGAAGGATTGGAGCCTGTCATGAAAGAGGACCAGGCCACAGGAGATATGGCAGGCGTTGTTGTTTGAAGCCTGCTGTATGCGCCCTGTTTTTTCACCTTAGAAAAATTCGGAAGCTTGCCCTCAGCCATATACTTTTCAACAAGGCTGGGCTCCATTCCATCCAAGCCGAGGATAACCAGTTTTTTGATGATGCTTTTCTTGTAAGCTTTTTTCCCTTTTATGGTCCGAACGATTAAGCGGAAAGGCCAGGTGAGAAAAGAAAAAATGGCGAGGAAGAAAGTAATTATTAGGATGAGAAAAGATGAAAGGAAAGCAAAACCTGCCCCTGGGCCTACATAAGCTTTTAATGGCAGTGCAAGAGCCAAGAACAGGAAAAGAAAAAGGGTGCCTGCCCCCTTTTTCATTGAAAATTCTCCAGGATTATTTTTGATAGGTCTGAAATAGAAAGGTCAGGGCCATATTCTTTTTTTGCCCAGAAGAAGGCGTCATTCCTGGTATGCATTCCCTGGAACTTAGTACGGCCAAAGACCTCCTTTTTCTTTAGCGAACCTTTCATGTCGAACCCGTATTCAGAAAGGACTATTAAGTCCGGACCTCGGGAGAGATAAGGGCCTGAGTAGACGTCTTCAGCGTCAAAGACGCGATTTACGATTTTTTTTCCTTCATATTTGAGGTTTTCCAATTTACGGCTGATTTCTTCTTTCAAATGTCTTTTCTCTGATTGTTCCACACAGCCCTGTGGGAATTTTTCTTTCAGGTTTAGATAAATTCGATTTGGGTCCAGCACAAACGCTTTGGAAGAAGGAGTGAGTTCAGTGAGGCTCTCGGGAGATGAAGTGTTAAATCCAAGATATCCCTCCCTTTCAAGCCAGGCGTTAAGGTAGACCTCCTGTTCGATACCGGTAAAACCGTGGTCTGATAGAAGATAGAGGCCTTCATCATCTTCCGTTAACGCCTGAAAAGAAGTGACTATTTTATCTATCATTTGATCGATCTGGCGATAATAATCGAGGAAGTTCTGATGGTAATTGTGATTTTCGTCTTCACTTGCGCTCCACAAGAAATGGTGGAGCCTGTCAGTTCCAGTGATAACAAATTCAAAATAGTCCCAATCTTCTTTCCAGAAAAAATCTAAAGCTCTCTCGCGCCCGCTTAAGGTTTTGTCCAGTTCCTGCCAGAGGAATTCAGAATCATCTCCAGATCTTAGTGTATCTATATCGAGCAAATAACTCATCTTCTCGAGATCAGCTTTAAAAGAGAGGGGGTGGACAGCTTTCGCGAGTTCAATAGCCACAAAGCCGGAAATCAGGATTCCGTTGATTTTGCGGACTGGGTAGGTTGAGGGTTGGTTGATGATGATACATTTTTTTCCTGTTTCTCCGAGTCGATCCCAAAATGTCTCTTTTTTTAGATCGAGAAAGTTAGGGTAGCAGTACTCATAGGAATCTTTCTTAAAATCTCTGAAGCCAAAAATCCCATGAGTGCCAGGATTTGTCCCTGTCATGAAATCTGTCCAGCTCACAGCAGAAATTTCAGGAAGGCTTGCTTTCATCTGGTGAAGATGGCCTGATTCAATGATTTTTGATGTAGCAGGCATCACTCCTTTTTGGGAAAGATTTATGAGGAGAGAGTAGGGAACACCATCCAAACCAATCACACAAACTCTTGTTTTTTTTCTTTTTTTAAAGAGAGCCATTGAGACACATATTATAGCAGGAGAGACAATAAATATAGAAGTTATAAATTTAGCCTAAAATTATCCGAGCATCAACGATGGAGCAGCCCTTTCCTTTCTCATAGACGATGAGAGGGTTTAAATCCAACTCTTTTATCTCTTCAAAATCAGTCACCAGTTGAGAGAGCTTTTTCAAACACTCGGAAATGGCTTTTACATCATATGCGGGTCCCCCTCTGAAACCTTGTAAAATTTTATGGGTCTTTGTCTTTGTGATCATCAATTTTGCTGTGAGTTCGCGGATAGGAGCAAGCCTGAAGGTGACGTCTTCCAGAGCTTCCACATAAATTCCTCCCATTCCGAACATCAGGATAGGACCGAACTGGGAGTCTCTGTTCATTCCCAGAATAATCTCTTTTCCCTGGAGAGCCATTTCTTCGACTATCATACCCCTGATATTTGCATCGGGCTTTCTTATCAGGATGTTTTCCAGGATCTCACGATAGGCTTTGCGGACTTCGCTTTTGTTGTTTATGTTGAGTTTGACCCCCCCGTAATCGAACTTATGAAGGATATCCGGGGACGCGATTTTCAATACGACAGGAAAGCCAATGTTCTGTGCGGCTTCAACTGCTTGGCCTTCATTTTCAGCCAAAGAAGATGAGATAACAGGGAATTTATAAGCTTTTAGCACTTCGTAAGACTCATGCTCTAAGAGAAAATGACGCCCCTCTTTTTTAACTGAATCGATGATACTTTCAGCCCTAACTTTATTCACCCTGAATTTTTTTATACCCGTTTGAGGACGCCTCAACCACCAGGTAAATTGTGTCATCTTGGAAAGTACTCGCGCTGCTGATTCAGGAAATCTGTAAGCAGGGATTCCGTTTTCTTCGAGGATCTCGATTCCTCCCGAGACATCATAGACTCCGAGGAGGCAGCACAGTACTGGTTTTTTGAATTCCTTGGCCGTTTTGACTATAGCGTCGGCAATTTTTTCTACTTTCGTGAATGTAGTCGGGGTAACGATTATGATGGACGAATGGACGTTTTTATCATTCAATATTTCTCTCAAAGTTCCTTCATACTGCTCTTCCTGAGCTTCTGCGATCAAGTCCACAGGATTATTCAAACTGGCTGTAGGAGGAAGGATTTTTTTTAGGCTCTTGACCGTATTCTGGTCAAAAAAAGCTATATTTAAACCGTAGCGAATGCAGGAATCAGTGGCCAATATTCCTGGACCACCAGAATTTGTTATGATGGCTACATTTTCTCCCTTGGGTAAAGGCTGGCTGGAGAAGGCTTTGACATAATCAAAGATTTCTTCTAGGGTTTCCCCCCTCAGAACTCCACACTGGCTAAAGATGGCATCATAGACTTTATCTGAACCAGCGAGTGAGCCAGTATGAGAGGAAGCTGCCTTAGCACCCAATAGAGTGCGTCCTGCTTTAAGAGCAATGATTGGCTTGGGATGAGAAGGGCTGCTTGTTGTTTCCCTTGCTATTTTCATGAATTCTCTGCCGTTGGCCAAGTCTTCAAGATACATGAGGATCACATCTGTTTTAGGGTCGTTTTTTAAATAGAGCAAGAGCTCATTCTCGGTCAGGCCTGCTTTATTTCCCATACTGATAAACTTAGAAAAACCGATGTTAGACTCTTTAGCATAATCAAGAACGGCCACACATAGCGCACCACTCTGGGAGATGAACGAGATGTTACCTTCTTTTGACATTTGGGTGCCGAAAGTGGCATTCATGGATGACGCAGAATCTGTATTAATAACTCCCAAGCAATTTGGCCCCATGAGTGATATATCATATTTTTGGATGACTTGTTGGACCTTTTTCTCCAGCTCTATTCCTTCACCTCCGATCTCCTTGAATCCGGCTGATATAACAATAGCACCGCTGACATGTATTTTCCCACATTCCTCTAAAACGCTCGGAACAATGGGCGAGGGAACGATGATGACTGCAAGGTCTACTATGTCGGGAATATCCATCACTGTCGGGTAGGATTTTATTCCAAGAATTCCGGTTGCTTTTGGATTGACGGGATAGAGGATTCCCTGGAATCTGCTGTCAATAAGATTGGCCAAAAGGGAATAGCCCACACTGCCGGGCTGTCTTGAAGCCCCGATGATGGCGATGGATTTAGGATAGAAAAACGAGTTGAGCTTATCAGCAAATTCTTCGTTTGTATTATTCATGAATATTGACCTTCTTAACCTGAATTATTCATAAAAAATGCTTCGTGAATAATCCAAGTTAATTAAAATTTATGTAAATTGGACAATTTTTTGATGCCTATTTTTAGTCCTGTGGCTTTAAGGCTTTCAAGACATTTTCGAGAAAGCTTTCTTCTGGCATTGCTCCATCTACGGAAATTGTCTCATTTATGACTGTCTTCGGAACGCCCATGACATTGTACTTTTGAGCAAGATGGGGGAATTCCGTGGATTCAACCATGTCAGATTTGATTCGTGGGGATTCGAGAGCAAACTGGTGGCCCAGACGAACCGCGATAGTGCAGTAGGGACAGGATGGAGTCACGAAGACCTGAATATGGATGTCTTTGTCAATTTTTTTAATTGCTTCTATGGTTTTTTGAGAAAGACTTGTTTTTTCCTTGGAAACATCAATAATGGCTTCAATTAGACTTGTGTATTCGTATCCAGAAGGGATTCCGAAAAATCTTATCCCATAAATTTTTTTTCCCTTGATAACTATGGCTGGGATCTTATCAATTCCGTATTCGGCCGTTTTTTCTTTGTCTGCTACAAAATCATGAGTGACAAGTTCGATCTTATCTGAAAGAGAACTCACTTCTCCCAATAATTCTCTTGTTTCTTTACAGAAAAGACATTCTTGCCCTTTTAGATGGTCAGGGACGATAAGGCGGCTGGGCTCTTGTGTGAAAAAGTGAAGAGTAACGCTCTCTTCCATTTCTTCATCAAATTTTTTCTTGGTCGCTTCTTCCACCTCTTTCTTGAGTATTTCCATGAATATACTCCTTGTGCGTTTTTTTGTCATTGTACAATAAAAGGGGTCGCGTCTCAACATTTGACATATCATTGAAAGCATCTCAATTTTCGTGATAAAAGAATGATTTTGAAAATCCGTCTGCTCCGTTCAGATTTTTAACGCCATTCCCTCACTGTCCTTCTCGGCGCCTGCGGAACTGCGCACCTTTGTTCATCGAACCTTAGTGATGCCCTCTGTAAAACCAGAGCTCCCATCCTTCATGGAGGCGGTGCTCAAACATCCTCGGCGCCCGACTTCATCGGGTTCCCTCGAATTACAGCTCGGAAAGGCTAAATCTTCAAGGTCGCTGACGGAATTTCCAAAATCCTTCGAGCTATCATGGATTTGGAGATATTTACCATATCAGTTGACCTTTTCTATTTCCTTGAATGACCGGATTTCGAAAGGCACAACCTAGAGATCAAATTGGAGTTTTTTTAGCAATCCCTGCTGAAATGAGATATAATTCCCATTATTGAAAGTCTATTCGTCAAATTCATCCTGAGTAAGGAGAACAATGAAAATTGATGGTGAAAAACAGACGCCTCATCAGGTCGCAAAGCGAGTTATCGCTTTTTGTAGAAAAAACGCAGATCCGGAGAAAGCAAAAGGGGGAGAGAGATACTTTAAGGAAAGGGTCAAAATTTTTGGCGTTACTGCAAAAGATTTCGACCTCTTAATAGAAGACCTTTACAGATCGCTCAAGCCTTACTGGCATGTGGGTGATGTCATTGAATTCTGCGACATTCTTCTCCCGAATCCCTATCTGGAACCTAAGGGTGTGGCTTTGGGCCTTCTTTCCAAATACAAGGAAGAATTTGAAAAGGATCTAATCTTTAAAATAGAAGAATGGCTTTCCTCAAATTTTTGCGATTGCTGGGCCGCTGTGGACGCTCTCTGTTTGTATGTTTTGGAGAAACTTTTATTGAGATATCCGGAGCTAAAAGAAGAAATAATGGAGTGGCCTCATTCATCCAACAGGTGGGTAAGAAGGGCCGCGGCTGTTGCTTTTGTTAAGATTGCCCGTCGAGGTAAAATGCTTGACGATGTCTATGCGATTTCGAGATCCCTGTTTCCTGACGATGATGATTTGGTTCAGAAAGCCAATGGGTGGCTTCTTAGAGAGGCAGGAAAAACTGATTCAGATCGCCTAGAGGCTTTTCTCTTAAAACAAGGAATAGCGATACCTCGAACGACTCTCCGATATGCGATAGAGAGGTTTGATGAAAAGAAGAGGAAACATATTCTGGTGGTCACGAGAGAGGAAAGGAAGGGGAGAACAACTTCTCCGACTTCAAAAACCTAATACTAGTGTGGCATTAAAAAAATAAAAGGAGACAGTAATTATGCCTGAAAAAGTAAAAGTGAGTTGCCTTCACTGCGGAACAACGAACAATTATCCTCTTGATGCTTCTGGGAAAAAAGTCGTCTGCGGCCGCTGTAAGAATCCTCTGCCAGAGCCTGGGATGGTTGTTGAGCCTCTCCCAGATCAAGTTTACAGTCTTCTTCAAAAATCTGGGCTGCCGGTTCTGATAGATTTCTACTCACCCACCTGTGCACCTTGCCACATGATGCATCCTGTAGTAGAGAGTCTGGCTAAGCGACGCGCAGGAGAGTTGATGGCAGTAAAGATAAATGTCGATCTCAATCCTCAAGCGGCCGCACAATTCGGGATTCAGGGAGTTCCAACTTTCGTTATTCTCTTTAATGGAAATGAGAGGGGAAGGCTAGTAGGGGGGCAATCTGAAGCAGACTTTGCTTTATGGGTCGCGAGTAAAATCTAAATGGGGTCAGGTCTTGGAAACTTGAGTTTTATAAATAGCATTGGGGTCAGGCTTTGTCCTCATGGTGAAAAACGGACTGCATTTTGCCCAAGAACATCTTTTCACGATAAAGCCTGACCCCGCTGGAACCTAAAGAAAAACTCAAGTTTCCAAGACCTGACCCCAGGAAAGAAAAATGTTATAATACAAACTCAAATAGAATTCAGGGAGGAGAGAATGAGCAAAGACAGCAATTCAGCGTTGAGTCGCCGGGAGTTTATTAAGGGTTCGGTCATTGGATTAGCCACTTTGCCGACACTGAGTTATGGATCTCTGGTGGGAAAAGAAAAAGCAGGAAAAACTCCAATTGTGCTTTTCAAAACACAGGATCGGAAGGAAGGAGTCAAAGAAGTTTTAAAACTCCTAGATTTTTCCTCTGTTAAAGGTAAAAAGGTTCTGCTCAAACCAAATTTTAATACAGCTGACCCAACTCCTGGGTCAACCCATAATGATACCTTGAACCAATTGATTCAGGAGATCGAAACGCGAGGAGCCTCGGAAATGACGATCGGAGAGAGGAGCGGTCCTCCATCAACACAGAGTGTGCTAGAAGATAAAGGGATTTTTGAAATGGCGAAAAAACTGGATACTCAAATCATCAATTTCGAAGATCTCGAAGAAAAAGATTGGATACAGTTTAATCCTTCAGGCAATCATTGGAAAAATGGCTTTTATATACCGCGCCCTGTCGTTGAAGCAGAGTATGTGGTTTCGACCTGTTGTCTGAAGACACATCAATACGGAGGGGTCTTTACCTTGTCTATAAAGCTGGCTGTGGGCATGACACCCAAAAGATTGATGAGAGAGCTTCACAGGGAAAGAGATAACGCCATGAGGAAGATGATTGCCGAAATCAACCTGGGATATAAACCCCAGCTGATTGTCCTTGACGGAGTCGAAGCTTTTGTTGACGGGGGTCCTTCACAGGGTACAAAGAAAACTGCCAATGTGTTTATAGCAGGAAAGGATCGGATTGCGATCGATGCTGTAGGGATAGCTGTCTTGAAATTGCTGGGCTCGAACGAGGCCATCATGGGACGCAAAATTTTTGAACAAGAGCAGATTGCTAGGGCTGTTGAATTAGGGCTAGGAATCAGCGGGCCTGAGCAGATTGAATTCATCACTCCGGATAAGGCAAGCCGCGAGTATTCCGAAAAATTGAGACCCATTCTCCTCCAAGGCTAGTTTTCAAAAAGCGAACTTTTTATATGAACTCCGACTAAAAAGAGGAAGGATAAGTTTAACCCGTTGGTCTTTCAATTTAACTTTCTTCACATTTTTGGTAGATTTTGTTAATATCCGAATTGAAGAAAGCTTAAAATTGATAGAGTTTACAGAAGAAAGATGAATCTCTACGAGCTGATTATTGCCAGGAGGACGATTCGCCAGTTCAAACCTGTGCCCGTTCCTAGGGGTAATCTTGAAAAGATGGTTCATGCGGCAAGATTAGCTCCGTCAGCATCCAATCTGCAGCCCTTAGAGTTTATTGTGGTTGATGAGGAAGAACTCAGGACGCAGCTCTTTCCCTGTTTGAGATGGGCTGCATATATCACACCTGAAGGCAATCCAGAGCTAGGTCATGAACCAATGGCATATATCGTCATTCTCATCAACACTCTAGTAAAAAAACAGGGATTTGAGTATGATGCAGGAGCAGCCATAGAAAATATGATATTGACAGCTCTGGAGCAGGGAGTAGGGAGTTGCTGGCTCTTATCTGTAGAGAGAGAAAAAATTCAGAAAATATTAGAAATTCCTGCTAGTCATAAAATCGATTCTGTTCTGGCTTTAGGCTATCCAGACGAGGAGCCTCTAGTTGAAGAGATGAAAGATTCAGTGAAATACTGGAAAGACAGAGATGGGAGACTTCATGTTCCCAAGCGAAAATTGAAAGATATAATTCGATTTAATGGATTTTAGTTGTTAGAAAATTAATGAAGTGGAGGAAAAATGCGTGCACTGGGTTTAGTCTTATTAATCGGGGGTATCCTTATTAAGTTATTTTCTCCCTCGGTAGGCGTTATTAGCTTTGTCATAATAGGTTTCGGCGCTGTGGTTCTTATCCTATCTTTTGTTACCAAAAAAAAATAGGATAACGGAGGATATTTCCTCGGGATAACCTCTCACGTTTTTGAGACAGTTATCTTGGTTTGATTAAGCAATTAAGGTATTTATTATTTCGATTTCTTCTTCAGCTATTTCTTTTCCTTCTTTTTCTTCGTGAATTTATCGATAAGATTTTTTGGAAGATCTTCGGGGAAGCTGGCATAAATTCTCACATAGTCAGGACCTTCAGAGATCTCGATCCTGTTTAATATATCCCCTAAATTAAAATCCTGGATTTGAATCACTGCTCCCATGGCCTTTAGTTGGTTCAAGGACTCAGCTATCTCCTTGTTCTTGGTTTCATCGCTACTCATGAGTTTTTGATCAATTATGATGTTTTTATCTCTGTAATCAAAAGAGATAGATATGGCGTTTACTGATTCAATGATACCAAGCATAGGGTGTTTGGTTGAAATTTTTTTTATAGATTCAGGAGGGAGGACGACACCACCCCAGAGCATGGCCTCTTTATTAGCCTGTGACAACAAAGAAGAAAACATTTCACTTTTATAGATATTTTCTTTCTTTTTTTGTATAACATCTATCACAGATTGAACTTCGTTCTTATTTCCAGCGACGATATTTGATTCATTGATAAAATAAAGACTCACTTCTTCATTTTTTTCTTTGATGTTGTAGATTTTAAAGCCGTTGTAATCTTCT
>CAZSPM010000036.1:0-9937 GCA_964608785.1 uncultured Eubacteriales bacterium | reverse complement strand
TAGACTGCGAGCGGCACATGAACTATGTAATGAGAAATATACAGGAAGAAAGATCTGTCTTTGTTTTTTTCAATAAACTGAACGCCTCGTTCGGTATATCGTGTGGTCAGCATGTCCTGGTCCTTCATCGTCCGCAACTCGGCAAGCTTATCATTCCCATCGAAAAGTGGCAAAAACGGATGTTTAGCTTTATACTGATCTTCCGGGGCAGGCTTGCCGTCATAGCCTATCGGCCACATATCGTTTGAATAGGGAAGCCCGAAGTATTCGTCGAAACCATGCTGGAGAGGTAGAAATTCCTTATGATGGCCCAGATGCCATTTCCCGAAGATACCCGTTGCATACCCCTTTTTCTTAAGGACTTCAGCTATTGTTTCCTCGTCAGGATTCAAACCGACATCCGATTGAGAGTCCAGTGCACCGAATATAGATACCCGATTGGGATAACATCCTGTCAACAGAGAGACACGTGATGCACTGCACACCGCTTGTGAGACATAGAAGTTTGTAAAACGCATCCCTTCCTTAGCCGTCCGGTCGAGGTTCGGTGTTTCGAATCCCTTTGCTCCAAAGCATCCCACATCAGCATAGCCCTGGTCGTCTGTAAAGATAACAACGAAATTCGGCAGACGATGCTGAGCCTCATCAGGGGCTCTGCCACATCGGTTGAAAGAAGCAAAAGATAGCAACACGGCGCCATGTCCTAAAGTTTTGAGAAAATCACGGCGCCTGAACGAATGATTCATGGCTTTTTCCCTCGATTATCATGGGTGACACATAAGGAGGATTTTGTCAAGTGTAATTGGGGTCAGGTCTACACTTTTAACTTAATCCCCTTAAAGATTTCTGAATCTATATTGTTGAAAGATTTATTTAAGGTTCAGACTAAGTATTCAATTGAAATGGAGGAATAAGTTAAAAGTGTAGACCTGACCCCATGATTTAAGGTAAATTATTTACAGAAAACAGTCGGATCCAAAAGGAGCATAAAATGACGGCAAAATTGATCAAAGGAAAGGAGATTCGAGAGGAAATATTAGCCGAAATCAAAGCTGAAGTAGATAAAATAAAGGAAGAGCATGGCGTCGTCCCTGGACTGGTCACAATTTTGGTCGGAGAAGATCCGGCTTCAGTCTCTTATGTCACAGGGAAGATAAAAACAGCCAATAGCCTTGGCTTCAAAGAGGTCCAGGTAAACAAACCAGATACTATTTCAGAGGAAGAACTATTGGCCCTAGTAGATAAGTATAACAAGGATGATACGATCCATGGTGTTCTGGTCCAATTGCCAGTTCCTGAACACATCGACGAGAAAAAAGTCATTACTGCCATAGATCCGGATAAGGATGTGGATGGGTTTCATCCGGTCAATATGGGCAGGCTCGTAATCGGTGGTTCGGAAGTACGGTTCAAACCCTCTACTCCTGCTGGCATTCAGGAAATGATCAAACGGGCTGGTGTAAAGACAGAAGGTGCGGAAGTTGTTGTCGTCGGGCGCTCGAATATTGTGGGCAAACCGATTGCCATCATGCTGATGCAAAAGGCCGAAGGCGCCAACGCGACAGTATCAGTGATCCACACAAGAACTAAGGATATGGCTTTTCATTGCAAACGCGCAGATATTCTCATTGTGGCGGCAGGCGTTCCTGGTCTGGTCAAACCAGAATGGATCAAGCCCGGTGCCTGTGTCATAGATGTGGGAGTCAACCGTATAGGTTATAAGATCAGTGAAAAGACTGGGAAGAGGGTAGCTATACTAAAGGGTGATGTGGATTTTGATGAAGCAAAGGAGATTGCAGGATGGATCACTCCGGTCCCTGGAGGAGTGGGGCCCATGACCATTACCATGTTGATGAGAAACACACTGAATTCCCTAAAATACAAGCTTGGGATTGCCTGACTCGAAGCGTACCGAAAAATTCAGTTCAGTATCACCAGGATTAGTCCAGTCAAAAACAACACAGTAAAGATGAGCACAACGAATGGCGTAAACCATTTTGGCAAGAAAATATCTGTGTATCGTTCATGAACATATCCGTATTTCTTGGCAAGCGTAGTTAACGGGCATTCAAACTTGTTTAAGAGCAACGCGAATCCTTCCATAAGAATAAGGGCAATTGATACGGCCAATACCCAATTTTTAATTCCATGAATGCCGCAATACAGGATGAAGAAGACACATGCTGACATGAAGATAAAAATTATAGTATGGATGAGTTTGATTAGAAAGAGAGCCATATTTTGATTCATGATGGGCAGAATATTCTTTTCATGGGGTCAGGTCTACACTTTTAACTTATTTCCTCTAAAGACGGAAAGTCTTTATTGTTGGAAGGTTCGTTTAAGGAACAAGCCGATTGCTTGACTAGAGTGAGGAATAAGTTAAAAGTGTAGACCTGACCCCAATAACTTTTTGAAAAAAGTGGGAAATGAATGTAGAATTGATGATTATTAAATCAATTTAGGAGATTGATATGCGAAGGATTACTCTTGTCTCAAGGTTTATGCTCATAATTGTAATTTTGAGTTTTTGTATTTTTAGTTGTTCAAAATCGGGCGAGGAAAACTACGACATAGTCATTCTGGGAGGTACGGTCTACGATGGATCGGGCGGAAAACCCTATGTAGAGGATGTTGGCATCAAGGAAGGAAAAATCATGGCCATCGGAAACCTTAAGTCCAATGCAGATACGGTAATCGATGCCAATGGTTTGTACGTAAGTCCTGGATTCATCGACATGCATAACCATGCCTTTTTCAAAGTTGATGATGAAATTATTGCTTTTGTGGGCGATAAAGTTGACATAAATGAACTGAAAAAGGTGAAGAACTTTCTTTTTCAGGGTGTCACTACGGTTGTTTCGGGGAATTGTGGAGGAGGCGATTGGCGGATAAAGGAGTTATTCGAAGAAATACGCCAAAATGGCATGGGCTTGAATCTGATTCAGCTTGTCGGTCATGGAACAATTAGACAAAAAGTCATGGGTATGGATGACCGGGCTCCCACGGATGAAGAGCTGGAGAAAATGAAAGCGATGGTTGAGGAAGCAATGGAGGGCGGAGCTTTTGGTCTGTCAACGGGTCTGTTTTATCCTCCCGGCTGCTATGCTAAGACTGATGAAGTGATTGAGCTCGCGCGTGTGGTGCACAAACATGGTGGAATATACGCATCTCACGTTCGCGATGAGGGTGCTAACATGATGGGCGGTATAGAAGAAGCGATGCGTGAAGCGATAAGGATTGCCGAGGAAGCGGATGTACCCGTACAAATATCACATTTAAAGGCATCCGGCACCCTTGGGCAGGGAAAGGCAAAGGATGTAACCAAAATATTCGAAGAGGCGCGTGCCAGGGGAGTAAAACTATACGCAGACCAGTATCCGTATTCAGCAGGTTCGACTACTTTGGCTCCGATTGTTCTAGATCGATGGATCATGGCCGATGGAAAAGCGCTCGAAAGATTTATGAACCCGCAGCTAAAAGAGAAGATTAAAACCAGCATTAAAGAGAGAATCGAACGGTTTACAGGAGCAGATTCGATTGTCATCGCAAACTTTAAAAATAAACCGGAGTGGGAGGGTAAGAATTTAAAAGAAATCAGCGAAATCATGAGAGTTCCGCCTACTGAGGCCGCGGTTGAATTGCTTCGCATGGGTAATCCAAGTGTGATCGTATTTGCCATGGATCCGGAAGAGGTGGAGTATTTTATGAAGAAGCCTTATGTGATGACTTCTTCTGATGGCTTAAATGTCCCTTATGACTTGGGAGTCCCGCACCCTCGCAATTATGGAGCATTCACAAAGAAAATCCGGAATTATGTGCTTGATAAACAAGTGATTACCATGGAACAAGCCATAAGAGCCGCTACATCGCTACCTGCAGAAATGCTGGAGCTGGATGACCGAGGATTTATTAAGGAAGGGTATGTGGCTGATATTCTTGTCTTTAATCCCGAAACAATTCGTGATAAAGCCACTTATCAAAATCCGCATCAGTACAGCGAAGGCATCGAATATCTGCTTGTCAATGGAGCATTGACAATAGATAAAGGCCAATATACTGGTGCTCTTGCTGGAGAGCCCCTTATTCACAAGAAAAGATAGGTGTCCAGAGATATTCATTTATTTTTGAATAAACAGGACAGCGAAAAATGGAGCAAAGCAATGCAAATAAAAAGTAAATTTTTTCATAGTCTAAAGCAAAAAGCTTTTCTTATTATTATTCTGGCCTTTTGGTGTGCTTTGGTTTCTCTAGCCGATACAACTATCAATAAGAAAGCCAATACCTCCCTTTGGTCCAGGATAGACCAGTTGTGTGCTGGTGTCGAAAATAAAGTTATAGCGTGGCGGCGGGATATCCATGAACATCCTGAACTGGGTAACCGTGAGTTCCGAACAGCAAAGCTGGTTGCTGACCATCTACGTCAACTCGGATTGGACGTAAAGACAGAAGTGGCTCACACAGGAGTTGTCGGAATCCTTAGAGGTAAAAAGGATGAACCAGTGGTTGCTCTGCGTGCAGATATGGATGCTTTGCCGGTCAAGGAACTTGTCGATTTACCTTTTGCTTCGAAAGTCAAGACAATTTACAACGGCAAGGAAGTGTATGTCATGCATGCCTGCGGTCACGATGCCCATACAGCAATTTTAATGGGAGTCGCAGAAGTGCTCGCAGCCGTGCGCGATCAGATTTCAGGTACTGTTAAATTTATCTTCCAGCCGTCTGAAGATGGCCGGCCTGAGAGCGAAGATGGCGGCGCAGGATTGATGATTCGGGAGGGCGTTCTGGAGAATCCGAAACCTGATGCCATCTTTGGTCTACATGTTGGTCCTTTCGAGAACGGGGCGATTGCCTACAGATCGGGAAGCTTCATGGCAGGTGTAAACAGTTTCAGGATTGCTGTTCGAGGACGACAAACACACGGCGCCAGTCCCTGGGCTGGAGTCGACCCCATTACAGTGGCTGCTCAAATTATTCTAGGTCTGCAGACAATTGTCAGCCGCCAGATTGACATAACACAAGCCCCAGCAGTAATCACAGTAGGTAGCATTCAAGGTGGTATTCAAAACAATATCATCCCTAGTGAGGTGATAATGAATGGGACCATTCGAGCCTTTGACCCTGAAGCGCGAAAGAACATCCATGAAAGGATCAGGAATACAGCTACTTCGATTGCAGAAAGCTCGGGAGCAACTGCAGAAATATGGATCAGTGACGGGCTTCCTGTAGTTTATAATAATCCCGAATTGACCAAGAGAATGGTTCCAGTCTTGGAGAGAGTTGCTGGCAAGGATATGGTCGTTGTGGCTCCCCTTGTAACCGGTGGAGAAGACTTCTCATTCTATCTAAAGCGTGTGCCTGGCATGTATTTTTTTATTGGAATAAACAAGAAGGGAGCTGATCCAAGCAAAGCCGCACCCAATCATTCGCCTTATTTCTATGTTGACGAAAGTGCCTTGATAATCGGCATTCGAGCCTTGGCTCATCTGGCGGTCACTTATATAGAGGATTCGTAATAGAAAAACGGGAGAGGAGGGCGCATCATTAAAGACATATTCGGCAAATGTGGCTATAACTGCGGTCACAGTGCTGCCTACAAAGAAAATGCAAAAACAGAAGATGCGAGGCAGCGCGGGAGCGATGCATAAAAGATATCAGGATCCATTCAGATATCGATCGAAAGAAAATCGAAGACCGGATGGGTGCCTCCATACCGGAAGATGACTATATTGCTTTCATACGGCCCTACGAACACCTAAGAAATTTAGATGAGATATGGGCCTCCCTTTAATAAAGGAAAATGAAAGGAGAAAACTGATGGCTTCAGACACAGAGCAAGATACCAGAGAGGGAATCCGAGCGCTCCTGAATAATATAAGCGACGCTTGGACCAAGGGCCGCCCTGAGGAGTTGGAAGAGTATTTTCATGAAGACATGGTGATCGCCAGTCCCGGATTTAAAGGGGGAGGAAGGGGAAAGGACGATTGTGTTCAGAGCTATAAGGATTTCGCAAGTCATGCCAAAATCCGTGAGGTCAGAGGATCAGATCACTTGATAGATGTTTGGAGTGATACCGCTGTGGCCAGCTACAGATTCGAGATCGATTATGAGATAAACGGACAAGAACACCATGATGTTGGTCATGATCTGTTCGTCTTTGCCCGAGAGGGAGGAAAATGGCTTGCCGTCTGGAGGACAATCATTCCTCTACCTGAATAGGATTGTAAAAAAAGATTTCTTTACATGATGAAATAAGAGTCGGGCTGTTCACTCGTACTTGAGCGAATCTACTGGATTGGCCACAGCCGCTTTGGTAGCCAGGAAGATAGTCGTGAGGCCGGCTATGATGAAAGATATAATCCCAGCCAAGAAGAAATACTGCGGTCCAAGGGAAATGCGGTAATAATAGTTATCGAGCAGAACCCTCATAGCATAATAAGCGAGCGGCCAGCCGATGATATTGGCAATTCCGACCAAGATGAGGAATTCCTTTATCACCATATAAACAATCTGTTGTTCACTGGCTCCAAGGACTTTGCGGATTCCGATTTCTTTTGTCCTGCGGTCAACGGCGATGGACGTCAATCCAAAGATTCCCATGCAGGCGATGAGTATCGCCAGAGCAGAAGAATACCCCACAATGGCTCTCCATCGTTTCTCTTCGTTATACATGTCTTCCATGGCTTCATCCAGAAAAGCGTATAAGAAGGGTTTATTCGGCTGGATGTCCTTCCATGTTTTTTCCATTAAAGACAGAGTTTTGGAGATGTTTGTTGAGGAAATGCGCACATAGAGGAAAGATATCCCCCAGGTTGGCTTAATGTGATGTAGGGCCGGGGCGATGCCGTGCCGAAAGTCTTCGATGTTGTAGTCCTTAACGATGCCGATGATTGTCAGCGGCATACAAAAGCCTTTAAGCGGCTTTCCGATGGGATTATCAATTTCAAGGTCCTGGACCAGCTTTTCATTGACGACTGCGCCCTCCACATCTGTGGGAAATTCGGGAGAAAAAGTTCGTCCCTGGACAACTTCAATCCCCAGGGTCTTGAAAAAATCGTAATCCACGCGGTTTTGATAAGCATCGATCGAACGTCCGTCTTTTTTAAAAGGAAACATAGCCGCATCACCGAAAGGAACCGAGGTTCCTGTGATGGCGAGGATATTCGGCTGCTGGTTCAGGCGTTCCCGAAAAAGCTTGAGGATATTGTTGCCCGCCTTAGCGTTTCTTTCTTGGGTTGTAATGGCCACGACATCTGCTTTATTGAATCCGGGGTCCTTGTTGAGCATGAAGTTGATCTGCCGGCTCATGATGATCGTGGATATGATGAGAAATATGGAGAGGGAAAATTGGACCGCAACCATGGCTCGAGTTATGAGATTTTTTCCCCCTATCTTTAGCTTTCTATTAAATATTTCCACTGGTCTGAAGGCAGATATAACTAAGGCAGGATAACTTCCCGACGTGATGCCTACAATTACAGTTATAGCCAGCAGCGATAGGATACTTATCGGCTGAAGCAATCCGTCCAGATTGATGTTTTTTCCGGCAAGGTGATTGAATGTCGGTAGTACCATGCCAGCTAAAACGATGCCACCAATCATGGCGATGGCGGTGATAATCAAAGATTCCCCCCAGAACTGCCGGATGAGTTGTCTGCGTTCCGCGCCCAGGACTTTGCGCATGCCAACCTCCATCGATCTCGTTGAAGCCCGGCTAATAGCAAGATTCGTAAAATTGATACAGGCGACGAGCAGGACGATAAATGCGATTCCGGATAGGATAAGAATGGAGCTTAGGTTGGGAGAGCCTTTGGCTCTAGGGTCCAGGTGCACACGTTTTATTTCCTGGAAACCGAAAGAAAGAGGAAGCCCTTTCCCCTTCCATTCGCTTTTCTTTCGTGCTTTTTCTAAGAAGGAGCCATAGTACAGTTTGGTGAAAGAAGGAAATCTTTCGAGAATGCTATCTATAGAATTTCTGTTTTCAATAAGGACATAATTCTGCCATCCGAAAGCGCCCCAATTATCTCTCCAACCTCTATCCATATTGAGGGATCGGGCGCTTTCCATATCAATCAGAATATCGAAAGTTATAGTAGAGTTAGATGGAGGCTGTTTGGCGACCCGGTTATGATAAAATCGCTCTGGTTCTGCCCGCTGAAAAGGGTCAGTGTTTTGTTGATGGGATCAGCACTCCCAAAAAATTTTCTGGCGTGATCTTCTGTCAAGACCATAGAGTTTGTCTGGGCGAATACAGAAGATGGATTCCCCGCAATCAAAGGAAAGGAAAAGGCGTGAAAGAAAGGTTTATCCACCAAGGTGAGACGTTCATTAAAGAGTTTTCCATTGGTTTTAATGGTGGCATCTTTGCCGTTCACCCGGATGGAATACGTGATTTCCGGGAAATACTCTTGCATGGCAGGACCCATAGGCAAAGTAACAAGTCTGGACCGGCTTCGGATGCTTCCGTCCTCTTCGTGATGTCACGTAAAAACGCGATATAGAGTTTCCACGTTTTTATGAAAGCGGTCGTAAGACAATTCGTTCTGTATGAAGAGAAAGATCAAAGTAATCCCGGCCAGGCCGACGGATAAGCCTAGAATATTTATGAAGGAATAGATTTTCTGTTTGGCCAGGTTGCGAAGGGCTATTTTCAAATAATTTTTAAACATGACAAGACTCCAGTAGATCTTATTTCTTATAAAGTGCGGAGTCGATTTCGCAATTTGCATCCAGTACCAAAACAATGCTCTTAAAACACCGGATTCTGCTGCAATGTCGTTATATTCCTCTCTAAAATCCCCGATGGGCGTAAACTGTCCTTTGTCGGGATATATGTGCTTAAGAACCCACTCAGCAAGTTTAGGAGGATTTCTGTAGGATTTTCGTGATTTCATTTCTTGGTTTCCAACGCTGGTTTAGAGACACCCTTCCACATTGCCTCAGAGATCGATTTGATTTCTAATAATGCTCTCCGGCCATCCTTTGTAAGTGTATAAAGGCGCTTACTTTTTCCGCCTCTCTTGGGGGAGGGATCACCTAAGCGAGAATCCAAAAGACCCTTTTTTTCAAGGCGGTCCAATGGGTCATAGATTGCGCCGAATGACCAGCTTTCTCCTGTCACTTGGGCAAGCTGCTGTTTTATCGGAACACAGTAGGCATTTTCTTTTAGTCTCCAAACGGCGAGCAAAACCAGCTCTTCAGGTCTTGATAAAAGTTTCATTTCAGCCTCTCTCTATTATATTCTCTGGATAATAAGAAAAATAACCGAGCAGATTAGAAATGTCAAGACATATTTTCTCTGGAAACCAAGAAAATTAAATGTGTTTAGTATAATCCTTGATTTAAAACTTAAAACTGGGTACTCTAAATTGGAATATTTGAGAAATTCCATCGGAGAAGTTTCAAATGGAACGGACATTAACTTTAGATAGAATACAATGGCCCAGGATCTTAAGCTTTTTCTCGGGAATCGGGATGATGGCCGCTTCTATGCTCACTATACGGCACTTTTTTCTTGCCAACTATCCCGAGACCATATTTGAGGGATCCTTCTGTGACATCAGTGCTTTCTTCAATTGTGACAGCTCTGCCTTTGCAGTTGGTTCCCAGGTGATGGGAGTTCCGATTGGCTATTTCGGATTAATAGTCGGTGCGCTTGTTGCTCTCGGAGCTCTCTTTCCCTCAGAAAGTTTCGAGCGGACCAACTCATTTATTGCCTTCTTTAACGTACTGGGAGTTTTCGGGCTATTTCTCTACACAGTGCTCTTTCTAGGAAGCCTATGTCTGTTCTGTACTGGCTTCTACATCTTTTCTATTCTGAGTTTTATCCTTTTTTGGCGATTTGGAATTAGAAAAGGTCAAGGTGGTTTTTTGAAAAGCTTTTTCCAGCCATCAATCAAGTTGCTTGTAACTTTCGCCTGCATAACCGCATTTGGAC
>CAZSPM010000035.1:0-9973 GCA_964608785.1 uncultured Eubacteriales bacterium | reverse complement strand
TCAAGAATCATGTTCGTCATTCCTGTGAAAGCAGGAATCCAGAAAGTGGATAGTCTTGGATTCCCGCTTATGCGGGAATGACATTTTTTTCAACCCTGCTGGAATCCAAAGTTACAGGAATGACAGAAAGTTGCCAAGGTCTGACCCCAACTGCTATTCAAGTTATTCAAGTCTGACCCCATTGAAATCTGCTATCTCTCGTATCTCCCCATAAGTTGCCCTTCAGCCAGGATATGCCCCTCCATAGCCCTCAGTAAATCCGGTTTTGTAGCCCCAGCTTCAAGATCGAGCTCAATATCCAATGCAAAGATTTTAAAATAGTATCTGTGTGTGCCAGAAGGAGGACAAGGTCCACCATAGCCAATTTTATGAAAATCGTTCATCCCCTGTTTAGCTCCGCTTTCAAGGGTCCTCTCAGGCAGGATATTTTCAGGTATCTCATTTGTGGCAGCAGGGAGATTGAAGAGAACCCAGTGAACCCAAGTCCCTATTGGCGCATCAGGATCATCACAGATAAGAGCCAGAGTCTTTGTTCCCTCAGGAACAGAAGTCCATGAAATGGGCGGAGAGACATCAATTCCATCACATGTGTAGTTCTCAGGAATTAGGTCTCCTTCTTCAAAGGCTGAACTTGTAATCTTTATTTCCATCTTTCTCTCCCAATGTTCAGAAATTAATATGAATTCCTTCTTGTCTGCTCTCACTTATAGCAAGGGAAAATTTCAAAGTCAAATGGAACGTTGGAATCAGGCTTTCTTAGCTTTTCTTATTTATGGTATATATATAATTGCAAATAAGGAATTCAAACCAGTACAAAAGTTATGATAGCCTGATCCCGACGGTTTGTAGGAGGTTAATTTATGAGACTAAAACAAAAGGAAATAGCCGTGCTCAAAAAAACAAGTGTCATCATCGTTTTCATTCTTATTTTATTGGTGAATTTCGCCGCAGTTGCCCAAGAGGACACGATAAAATGGGTGACATTTAAAGACTTGGTCAAAAGCTTAGAAAATCTTCCTCGAATGAACGTTGGATTCGACATCGACGACACTGTATTGTTCTCCAGCCCCGGTTATTATTACGGAAAGCAGAAGTATTCCCCAAAAGACTTTTCCTTTTTAGAAATGGAAGAATTCTGGAACGAAATGAACAACGGTCTTGACCGGTTCAGTATTCCCAAAGAATGCGCAAGAAAGCTAATTGAATTGCATAAAAAAAGAGGGGACTCGATTTATTTCATTACGGGCAGGAAAAAAACAAAAACAGAAACATTGACAGAACTTCTCGCCAAGACTTTTGACCTGGAAGATCCCAATAAAGTTATCTTCACGAGCTCCAAAGCGAAAATCGCGCCCATTAAAGAAAGCAATATTAAAATTTTTTACGGAGATTCGAATGGCGACATAAGAGCGGCTCAAGCAAATGGGGTCCGGGCAATCAGAATCATGCGTGCCAAAAACTCTACCCATAAGCCATTGCCCAAAAACGGAAGTCTGGGAGAAGAAGTTTTGGTAAATTCAGATTATTGAAGAGAAAAAAGAAGGAATCGGATAAATGGGACAGCTAATCTTTAGGGGTGAGAGCATACTCTCTTATAACATGGATAGGGGAGGAGAAAAATCACCTAATAATTCATCCTTAGAGGTAATTGACGTTGACTCCACAATCTATATATTAATTAAGTATAATTATATTAAGAGTATTTATAAGAAGTGAGGGAGAAAGAATTCATCCAGTGGCACAATGCATAAGATGAAAAAATTCTTGAGTTAAGCTATAGTGAATAAGGTGCAAATAAAACCAAAGAGGAAAGAGTGGTGATTAAATTAAAAGACTCTTTTCCCAGCAGGGCACACAACAGGGAAAAAATACATTCAGCCCAGAAGGGATACACCTTATTTGAGCTCATGCTTGCCTTAGGGATTGTTGGAATCCTGTCACTGGTCGCTTATCCAAGCATCTTAAACTCCTTGAAGACACGAAGCTTGGAAAACGAGGCCAGAGAAATCCAGGGAATCCTTCATACAGCAAAGTTCCAGGCCGTTAAGTCAAGATTGTATCACAGGGTGAAATTTGAGTATCTGAATAATCAATGGATCTATTACATCGAAAGAGAAGACACTCCGAATGATTGGAATATGGTCCCTGGGTATACAAGGAAAACAATAAATGTTGAGCTCAATGTAACCATGAATTTACCCAGTGATATTGTCGTTTTCTCCCCTCTTGGTTTTATATCAAACTTTGCATCCGGACAGAATAGCATCACTCTCCAGAGCAATAGACTGCAGCAGCAAGGCCAACCCAGCCAGAGAATCCTAAGTGTCTTTGCCGGAGGCTCGATCAAATATACGAAAATGTAATTTAAACAGAGATAGCGATGAAAAGGAAACTTAATATATCCAACAAAGAGTCAAAAGAAAAGGGCTTTTCTTTGATAGAAATCTTGATAGCGATAGCCCTCATGGGATTCTCATTGTTGGGATTGGCTCAGTTATTTACTTATAGTGTCATGAACAATGCGCGCTCTGACAAAATGACCAATGCGACTTTTTTGGCCCAACAACAGATTGACTTTCTCAGGAATCTCCCAGCCGAGGAATTCACTACTTTAAGCGCTGCTCCAGTAGATGAGAGTATTGATGTCAATAATGACGGAAGGTTTGATTTCAGAAGAATAACCGAGATTCAGGCGGTAGGAAATTCTTGGAATGTCAGAGTCTATGTCTTTCAGGGACTTCAAGGGGGAGTAGCCGCAACTCAGCTCATCCAAAATCCCAACGATTATAGAGTGAGAGCTGATTTCAGCACAATCATCAGCAGGTGATCGATAATAATGGACAAGCCAAACAAAGTAATGAAAGCACAGCGAGGATATACTCTTATAGAGGCTGTAATCGGGAGTGCAATCATGCTTATTGTTCTCGTCGCTACATTGTCTCTTTACGTCAAAAGCAACAAAACCTCTGTTGATCAGCAGCAATTTTCAGAGCTCCAGCATGATGTGCGATTTATCATGTTTCTCATCTCGAGAGATATAAAATCTGCAGGAGCTGGCCTGCCTCAGGAATTTGCCGGCTATTTTCTCGAGGGAGTGAACAATGACTCAAACCAGGGTGGTACAATCCAAACCGATAGGCTGGCAATCCTTGGAAACTCTGACCCCTTAACTCTTGCCATAGATACCTACAACCCTGGAACAGGAACGATCACTCTGGAAGCAGATGAATTTGATCGCTTTCATTATACAAATACCGATTACACTACTGACCCTGCAGGTTATATAAATAGAACAATCCTTATTCTACCTCGCCCTGAGCTGAATACCACAAATGGAGAATTGGGCCAGATTGCAAGCGTAGATATCACTAATGACCAGCTCACGTTTACTCAGATCAATATACCCCTCCCAAATGGACTGGCGCCTGGAGGAGTTCAAGCTGACTACAGCGGAGGCACTATTCATTTTATTGAGTACAAAATATACTGGCTGGATGTTGAGGGGAACTATCCGGGTTTGAGTGCAGGGGTGGACGGATACATAGGGGATGCGGGCGTCCTGTATATCTCTCAATGGAACCCGCTAAATGGCGCTTTAGAGCATTTGGCCCTTGCGCAGAACATCGAAGACTTGCAATTGCAATACCACGGTGACATTGATGGCGACCAGGTGCTCGATGACAGTAACGGAAACGGGGGAATCGACCAGAATGATTTCTTGAACTGGGATAATGCCACTTGGACTGACGATCCTACACTTGTGGCTGGAATTCGCCGGCTGAGATTCTGGATTTGCGGAAAGACAGAGAAGCCCTTTATCAGTCTCTCAGGTGTTCCTCCAGACGCTGTGAAATATATCTACGGAAAACCACCGATCGCTGATTCGCCTGCGGCAGCTAGTCCGGATAAGCATAAAAGGTTTTTGCTTGAGTCAATCGCTAATGTGAGAAACATGTCTCTAAATATATATAATGCCAGCACAATCTAATTCGGGTGAGGACCGTGTGAAAAAAACAAGAAGATTTTGGATGAATGAGAGCTCATCAACAACGACCTCGCAGGAAAGAGGAGTCGCTTTAATAGTTGTTCTCTGGGTGATGGGATTCTTGCTATCCATCGGGCTTGTGCTTCTCACAGTGACAGGCACCGGACCAAAGGTTGCTGGCAATGTCCGTACCCAGCAGCAGGCTTTCAATTCGGCCGAAGCTGGATTTGATGTCGCCTGGGATCAGATAGAGGAGTATTTTGAAACCAGCGCCTGGAGCACCTTTGATGCCCATTATCTCACCCTGCCCACCGGGATTGACATACCCACAGATGTTAATTACTTCAGAAAACTGACCAATCAGGAAATACTGGACTATATCGATCCCAATGGGGATGGAACGCCTGATGTGGATAATGTGCTCTTCTGTCGGCAACCCTATGTTCAAAAGCAAGACGGAAGCTGGGATCTCCGTTATACATATACGGCATTTCTCATCGACGACGAGGCAGGAGGTGGAACAGCAGGCCCTAATGACGCTATCCTCGTCTGCATCGGGTGCGCAGGGATAGGGAGCAATTTGACAACCGCAAGATTGGAAATTGAAATGGCTATCGAGCTTACCGAATAGGGATCTATTCATCCATATAAAGAGGTAAAAATGAAAAAGAAAATAACGGTTTTAATTTTTCCATTAATCCTTTTAATTGCCGCCTTTTCCATAAAATTCTGGGCACAAGTACCATGTACAGAATTTTTAGGAATTTTTACCGAAGATTTCGATGCTGTAGATTACAAAGATTCAGCGAATACATCAGCCGCAAATTGGCCCTCAGGACCAGTCAAACTGAGCCAGCTGGGCGGGAATCTTCAGGTTGGAATACCAACAGGGATAGGAGCCAAGATTTATGTCTGTGATGACGGGGATTTCGACGGCGATGGCAAGCCGGATATGGTCGGGCTCGATATTACTTTTCGATCAACAGACCCAGTAAACTATCCCCGATTGATCCTCATAAGGAATTATTGGGAAGATCTTGACGCAGACGAAGTCGATGACGATGGGATTATTTTTCAGATAGATCCTGCTGAGGTGTATGACAACGGGCTGGCGGTCGGTCCGGCTACAATAACTGTAGCCGATTACAATAATGATGGATTGCTCGACTTTTTCTTCATGAAGAACGTCCAAGACTCTGCTGTGTACGACCAATTTGTGGCTGCCATGTACATCAATAATGGAACACCAAATGACCCAAATTTTCTCCCTTATACCAACGCTCCCAATCTTGATTTTGCCGCCAAATTCATAAATGCCGGTATCTACATTCAATGGGCTGCAGACCACGTGCATTCAGTGGATATAGACCAGGATGGGGATATAGACATCCTGGTTATCAGCAAGGATCAGATCTTTGTATTAAGAAATCCTGGTTCTGGCAATTTCACCGTTGATAATTTCGTACTATCTGAACTCAGCTATGACCTGAACACCGGTTACACCGCAGGCATGGGTGGCTCCTCAGTCGATGCCGCCGATTTCGACTACGATGGAGATATCGATATCATAGGAGGCTCGGTCGAAGATTATGCTTTTTTAGTCTTTTATGAGAATGACGGGACAGGAAACTTCACCCGAAAAGAAATTCCCATCCCAAACGCCACCAACACAGGAACAGTTATTACTTTGGTTGAAGATTATAACCAAGACGGTCTGATTGATATATTCGGCGCAAATGACAGATGGCGCACCGGAAATCTAGCCAAGATGTGGGTGATGCTCAATAGAGGACCCGTAGAAGGCGGATCAGGCCTTCCGATGGACCTCGAATGGAGATGCTTGCTTAACTGCGATCCCATTTTACCACCCGATAACGACGTGGATATCGGTGCATCACTCGATATGGACCTGGACGGAGATATAGATATCGTCCTGGCAGATGCAAACAACAGCGGAGATTATTATATGATTGTAAACCAGTTAGCTCCGGTTTATACGACCTTTGGTGAAGCGCGTTCGCTCAACCTCACACCTTTACTTGATCCCACTACAGACGCCATTACCAAGATACAGATTACTTCTATCAACCAGAGCCATATGGGAGGCGACCCTACAGGCCTTAAAATCGAATACTATGTGACGAATAATGGAAGAGATTGGGAGTTATACGCTAGCTTTGAGGGGAATGATCTCCACGCCTATAGTGACCTTCCTGTACACACATTCAGCCATTTTGGTTCACAGCTCAAGTGGAAAGCCCTCCTCTCTGCCCCTGAAGATCCCATGGTTGAGTATACGGGAGCATCATTCGAGACCCCAACAATTTCCGATATTTCATTCGAATACACAACGGTCGAGAGACAAGAATACTCTCGGACATCTGTTGCAACGACTATTACAATCGAAGCAGAAGCGCAAAAGAAGCTTGTCATCGGAGTCACGTTCTATTTTCCGGGCTTCCAAGGACATCTCAGGGCCTATGATGTCACTGCAATGACTCTTACTGATTCATCTTATTCAGTGCTCAGGACAGTGACCCGTCCGGATTTAGGCGCTCCTTCAGGAAGACAGATTATCCCAGAGGGAGTATCGATATTATGGGATGCTGGAGAGCTCTTGAACTCCCGTGCAGCAAGTGATCGGACTATTTACACTGCCACTCCAGTGGATTCTGATCTGACTAGAATCGAATTCACTGTTGCCAATGTCGGGACTCTGGGTCCACTCCTGCTGGATTTCAATAACGACAATGAAGGACTGATAAATTTTATAAGAGGTGAGGGTCGAGCCTGGAAACTGGGAGACAGTAACCACTCCAACCCGATTGTGGTCGGACCCCCTGATGATGATCCCAATTTGAAGGGAGCCGGATATGACACTTTTGCGACTACGTGGGAAAACAGACCCAAAGTTATCTTTGTGGGCGCGAATGACGGGATGATTCACTGTTTTGACGCGGTTACAGGCGAAGAAAAGTGGAGTTATATTCCTTACAATCTTCTTCCCACGCTGAGAGACATGTGGGCAGTCGATGAGGTTACAGGAGCTAGGTATTTTATTAGAGAGGAATATGTGGACGGGAGTCCTGTGGCGGAAGATGTCTATATAGATGCGGATGGAGACTCCATGAAAGAATGGGTTACCATCCTCATCTGCGGTCAAGGTCCTGGAACAGGAAGCGTAATCGGGGGAGGAATAAATTACTACAATGCCTTGGATATCACTGACCCAGATAATCCGCAGCCTCTTTGGGAGTTCACGGATGACAGGTTGGGGGAAACCTGGTCTGTGCCTGAAATCGGAAAAATTACTGTATCAGGAGCAGACACTTGGGTTGCCTTCACAGGATCAGGTTATGACAACAGCACTGATTTCGAAGCCGGGAATGTTTTTTATGTCGTAGATCTGGAGACCGGGGATGATTTCTGGAGCTTTGAGGCTCCAGACATAGACACATCTGCTAGTTTTACTAATATTGCAAATGCCTTTCCTGGCTCTCCTTCGATAATCGACATCGATCAGGACGGATACACTGACCGCGTCTATGTCGGCGATTTAGATGGAAGAGTATGGAAGGTTGATGTAAGTTACGATTACCTGGATCCGACTTCCTGGACCCAAGAACTCCTCTATACAGACTCGAACAATTATCCGGTCATAAGTAACACGGCTGTGTGGTTAAGCCCCAGTATGACAACACCTGTTCCCCGTCTCTATTTCGGAACAGGAGGCGATGACAGTGCTCCATCTGATGCCACCTATTCATTTGTTGCCCTATTAGATGGAGATGTTCCTGAGGTTGAATGGTATATCGGCGATTCCGCTATTCTCGGTTTAGATGCAGCCAAGGATGTGGGAAATATGGACGTTGGAGATAAAGTCTGGGCAGACCCAAAAGTATCTGACCACATCGTATATTTCAGTAGTTTCGCGGGAAGCATAGAGAGTGTCGATCCCTGTGAGAACATAGCCGGGGCAGGGAAACTCTATGGAAGATACATCCAGCCGGTAGCAGGAACCATGATCGGTGGTACTGCCTTCAAAACAGTGGGCGGACCAGTGGAAAGCTTAGGTTTAACCATTAAGACAAGAGCAGCGGTCACGATGGGAGAGAGAGAAAGGACCGAAGGCGGTACCAGAAAGAGAGAAGTCTACATCCAGGAATACGATTCGACTATTCAGAAACTGGAACAGGCAGTGGGTGCGCTGCTTAAGATCAGGTCTTGGAGAGAAATCTATAAAATCATTAAATAATATGGTTCATCTTCCTATTGAGAGGTTATTTTATGAACTCAATACACGAAATGGCATCGCTCCCTTCAGATTTTTAACGCCATTCCCTCATCATCCCTCTCGGCGCCTGCGTAACTCCGCACGACAGCCTTCTTACTCCGGCCCAGATGTCCGTGTCCCAAATCATTCCAGCCGATTGCCCTTACGGTGCTCAAACATACTCGGCGGCCGATTTCATCGGCTTCCCTCGATGGATGATGAGGGAAGGCTAAATCTTCAAGGTCGCTTCCTCCATTACCGTGTATTTTACCCACACAAAATGGAAGAGATCCAATAACATTAATAACCTTTGGCTAAACCTCTGCCCCGAGGGTCAGAGCCCCCAGTAAACCGAATCGGTTTTCCATCCTTGCCGTATACAATGGCAAGTCCATGAGCATTTCCAAGGCCGCGGGGTTTCTTCAGGACGCGCAGCTTGTGCCCCATGGAAGCGAGCTTATTCAGAATATCACCAGCGATATCCTCCTCAACAGCAATTTCATCCGGCTCAATGAAGCTCACTCTTGTCGCATTGATGGCGTCCTGAATATTCATATTGAAATCGATGAGATTCATCACCATCTGGGGGACAGTCTGGCCGATGGTATGACCCCCTGGAGTACCGATAGCCACCCACGGCTTACCATTCCGGACAATTATCGTCGGACAATCCCCTGAAAGTTTTCTTCTCCCTGCATGGGCATCCATCGGATTTCCCTTGGGCTCAAAAGTGCAGTAAGCAAGAGAATTATTAAGCCAGATCCCGGTGCCCTCTGGCATTATCCTGCTCCCAAAGGAATTCCCCAATGTCTGAG
Source organism: uncultured Eubacteriales bacterium (assembly GCA_964608785.1). Taxonomy (GTDB): domain Bacteria; phylum Acidobacteriota; class Aminicenantia; order Aminicenantales; family Aminicenantaceae. Next base: position 900 of record CAZSPM010000035.1, on the reverse strand, counting down.
TGGCGCTCACAATATTCCCCCATGAATCTGCCACAACAAAATGAGTCGTGTGCTGGGAATTCGCATCTTTCAGGCCAGGATAGGTGAAAGGTTTGGCCTTCTTCATATCGATTTTTGAAGCTTGCTCTTTCCAGTAATTCTCAGAAAGGAGACGATCGAGAGGAGGGGGATTGACCTCAGGATCCCCTGCATAACGCAGCCGGCACCAGAATGCGTGTTTTGTAGCCTCTATAAATCTATGCAGAGTTCCCAGGCTATTATGTCCCATCTTCGCCACATCAAACTGACTCATCAATCCGAGTCTTATGAGAGAAGGAAAAGCTGTGCTCGGAGGGGATGCCGTATACACTTCACAATCCCGATAACTGATATGAACTGGCTTCCACCACTCTGCTTTATCATTAACTAAATCCTTTAGAGAAAGGAATCCTCCTGACTGTCTCATCTCTGCATCGACGGCTTCCCCGAGTTTCCCGCCATAAACCACCTTTGCTCCATCCTTGGCAATCATCCGTAAAGATTCTGCAAGATCTCTTTGAACCAGCTTTTCTCCCCTCTCTAATGGTCTTCCATCCTTTCCATAATAGCCTTTGGCATATGAGGGAAACTCATCGAACGCGTACCGAATCATCCTGGCCGTCCTCTCATCCAGGATAAAGCCCTCTTCTGCGGCCTTTGCTGCCTCATGAAAAAGATCAGACCATTTAAGCTTTCCATACTTTTTGGACATAGCTTCCCAAGCGTTAACATTCCCTGGCGTGGAGATGGCTTTTGGCCCTCTTCTGTTTTCACGGTAATTTGGAAAGGGCTCGCGAAACACATCAGAATTTACAGACACAGGAATTTTCACGCTGGAATCCAGAAACCAACGCTCTCGTTTTTTGTCATCATCAAAGGGAG
>CAZSPM010000034.1:0-10104 GCA_964608785.1 uncultured Eubacteriales bacterium | reverse complement strand
TTTTATTTCTTTCTTGCAGATCGACCAGATATTCCTCATTGTTCTACACCTCCTGAAATGACTTTAAGGTAGAGGTCTTCGATATTCATAGCGAGAGGTCTCATTTCAATCAGACCCAGTTCCTTATCGACGATGGTTCTTGTTATCTCGTCCCTCAGATCTTTTCCCTTAGCCCATTCTATCGTGATTTCATCCTCTTTGTGGCTGACTTTATCAACTCCGGGAATATTTTTCAGCAGAGAGGAGGTTTCCTTTCGTCCTTTTCTCAGCTGGATGATGACTCCCTCTTTTTCCTTGAAAGAAGCCGTGAGTTCCTCAAGCGGGCCAGAAGCCATGATTATTCCCTCATTAATGATGATGACTCCATCACATGTCTGTGTAACCTCGGCAAGGATATGAGTGGAGAGTAGAATGGTGCCCTTACCCCTAAGGGATTTAATGAGCTCTCTTATTTCGATGATTTGAGCGGGATCGAGGCCAATAGTGGGTTCGTCCAGAACGAGAACCTGAGGCTCGTGGATCAGAGATTGGGCTATACCCACTCGCTGCTTGAATCCCCGGGAGATATTCTTGATGAGTCTTTTCCTAACCGCTTCCAGTCCACTCGTTTCTATGCTTTTCTCCACGGCCTCTTTTCTTTTAGAAGAGGGGATTTGCTTGATTTCTGAGACAAAATTTAGGTAGGAATGGACTGTCATCTCAGGATAGAGAGGGACATTTTCAGGAAGGTAGCCTATAATTTTTTTGACATCGTTCGCCTGTTCGAATACATCAAAGCCGGCGATGCTGGCCTTCCCATCAGTGGCAGGGAGATAACCGGTAAGGATTCTCATCGTCGTTGTTTTACCAGCCGCATTAGGCCCTAAAAGCCCCCAGATTTTTCCCTTTTCAACTTTGAAATTTAATCCTTTGATGGCGACTAAATCGCCATATTTTTTTGTCAGAGATTCGACTTCAATCATGCTCTCGTTCACCTCCTTATCAAAAAAATTGGAGCGTCGCTTTGCTCCTCGCAGAGACATCTCCTGCAGGTGGGCTTGATGAATCAAGCCCCTACAAATCCTCAACTTATCAATATCAGGTAAAGTTACATTCGTTCTGGTTGAGGAATGCCCATGAGAGAAAGGGCACGGCCCAATACTTCTCTTATGTAAAAGATAGTCAATATACGCAAGTTCTTAACCTGTCTGTTTTTCTCGGCCAAAACAGGATAGATGTGATAGTAAGTATTGAATTTCTGACATAAGTTGAAGGAAAATTTAGCCAGATGAGAAAATTCCAGAGAATAGATCGAATGGAGGACCTCTTCCTCAAACTGAGAGGCATACAGGACAAGTTCCCAGAAGTCTGTCTGCTCTTTCTCTGGTAACAGATCCAGCGCATTCTTTTCCGAAGAGATGAGCGGTTGGATATCCTTCTCCTCAAAGCCTTCTCTTTCTTTCAATTTACGAAAGATGCTATTTATGCGGACCAGAGTATACTGGAGATAAGGTCCTGTCTCTCCTTCAAAATTAAGTGCATCTTCGAAATCAAAAACAATAAGAGAATTTCGTGTGAATTTAAGCATGAAATAGCGAAGCGCTCCACAAGCAATATCGCGGGCTATTCGATCTTTTTGGTCTGAAGAAAGATCAGGATTTCTTTTCTCCACTTCAGTTAAAGCTTTCTCCTCGAGTCTGTCCAGTAAATCATCGGCCTTTACGCCCAATCCTTTTCTTCCGGAAACTTCGAGGAAATTTTTTTCCCTGTCTTCCTCTGGAACTTCAAGGTCAAGTTCCTTTAGACTTTTTGAGGAGAGGGCGACCATCTCATAGGAGAAGTGGATGGATTTTTCCGCCTGAGCCATATAGTTTAGCGCTTTCAATCCCTGGACAACAATTTTTTGAAGATAGGCCTGTCTTTGGTCAATAACATTATATACACGACTTCCTTTCCCAAACTGAGGAGAATCAGTCTTCGGGTGAGGGGTTGTTATCCAGAGGGTCCTATCATCTTCTTCGATAAATGGCTCATAATAAAAATCTTTCTCTAGGAGCCCGAATTTCCAGAGTTGATAGGCAATATCCTTTCCGACATAAGTGACTGTGCCGTCGGAACGGACAATGATTTTTTCCTTTTCGGCATCACTTTCGAGCGCCATTACCCAGCAGTCTTTATTTTCGCCAGTAGATGAGAGGTAAATGCCCTTTTTTTCTTTCAAGAGCGAAAAAGCTTTTTCCCAGAACTTAAGCTGGAGAATACTGCTCTCGCAGGGCAAAAGATCATAGCGGACATGGATTCTCTTCATGGTGCCCAGATGGGCTTTAAGTATTTGGCGGGAGATGTAATGACCTATTTCCGCTTCTGGATTTTTTTTCTCCTCGATCTTTTTGAGAATATCAGATCGTCTTTGCATTGCTTGAGGATGTTTTTCTAAATAGGATGATACCCTTGTATAAAGATCCCAGCAGTAATAGTCAAATTTTTCCTTGATTTTCCTGATCTCGGGTAAGCCTTTCTTTTCCATATCCATGAAGCCAAAGATAATATCAGCCACCTGAACTCCTGTATCGTCTATGTAATTCTGAATCTCAACCGTCTCTCCTCCATACTTGAGGCAGCGGCCTAGAGTATCTCCAAGACATGCATTCCTCAGGTGACCAATATGTGCTGTTTTATTGGGGTTGATATTGGTGTGTTCGATAATAATTTTTTTCTCTTGAGGAGAGAGCGAAGTTTTATTGATGGAGCGGAGTTTTTCAGAGAAAAAGGCTTTTCTGTCTAAGAAAAGGTTGATGTAGCCTGGGCCTGCGACCTCAACTTTTTCGATGTCTTTGAGTGCTTGAAGATAGGGAATGACTTCTTGGGCAATAGCTCTTGGCTGGGTTTTCTCTTTTTTAGCCAGTTGAAACGGAAAGGTCAGGCCTAGGTCGCCCATGTTTACCTGAGGAGTATAGTTAATTTCAATCTCAGATGGCTTGAGGGGGTACTTTTCCTTCAAAGACATGGAGATCTCTTCTTTCAGTTGAATCTTGAATTTAAGCATAGTCGGTTTTTAATTATAACAAATTTGGAGCGTTCGACAAGAGTCATGGCAATTTTTCTTGCATCAGGGGGGATTATGTGGTAGTAAATTAATTTCAATAAAGGGACTGATATGAAGAAGACTCGTCTCAATCTTCGTCATAAAAATATTGGCGCTAAAATGATAGAATTCTTTGGCTGGGAGATGCCGCTCGAATTCAATGGGATCATTGAAGAGCATCTGGCAGTCCGGGAGAGAGCTGGGCTTTTTGATGTCAGCCATATGGGAGAAATAGTCATACATGGAGAACAAGCTCTTGATTTTATCCAGTACTTAACACCCAACGATGCTTCTCGTTTGGTTCAGGGAAAAGCACAATATACAGCGTTGACCACTCCCATGGGAACCTTTGTGGATGATCTTCTCGTCTACTGTTTGAGTGAGGATGAATATTTATTGGTCGTCAATTGCTCCAATTCTGATAAGGACTATGAGTGGATTCTGAGGCATCAAGAGGGTTTTGATACACAAGTGGAAAACAAAAGTGATGATTATACTCAGCTGGCTCTTCAAGGGCCTCGAGCATTGGAGATACTTAAACCTCTGACTGAGATCGATTTAGAGGAGATGAAGCCTTTCAGAGCTGACTGGGGGAAAATAGCCGGAGAAGATGTTCTGGTGTCCAGAACAGGTTATACAGGAGAAGATGGAGTCGAAATTTACACTCTTTCTTCCCGCCCAGAGAACATCTGGGATTCCATTTTAGAGAGAGGAAAAAGTTACGACATTCTTCCCATAGGCTTGGGAGCTCGGGATACACTTCGGTTGGAAGCCAGATTGATGCTCTATGGGAACGACATAGATGAGACAACTACGGTTTTGGAGGCAGGCCTGGGTTGGGTGGTGAAGTTTAAGAAAGGAGAATTTTTAGGGAGGGATGCACTCCTTAAGCAGAAGGAAGAGGGGATAAAAAGAAAGATTGTTGGTTTTGAGGTTGTGGATAGAGGGATTGCTCGGTCCCATTATCCTGTCTATATAGAAGGAGAGGAGGTTTCAGATATAACCTCAGGGACCTTTTCTCCCTATCTCAAGAAAAGCATTGGTTTAACCTATCTTCCGATAGAATACACAGAAGAAGGAACAGAATTCGAGATCGGAATAAGAGATAGAATGATAAAAGCAAGAGTCATCCCAACCCCTTTTTATAAGAGAGACGAGGGCAGTTAATATATTGTCATTATAAGGAGATTTGTAGGGGCTTGATTTATCAAGCCCACTTTGTTGTTGCGAGCAACTAAAAGGAGCGAGTTAATCTCGTAATTGTAGGGGCTTGATTCATCAAGCCCACCTTTTAAGTTAAGATTCGGAGGTTTCAAAATATGTATCCTGATAATTTTTATTACAGCAAAGATCACGAATGGATTGAGGTCAAGGAGGATATAGCGACTATTGGTATCACCGATTTTGCTCAAAAACAGCTTGGCGATGTTGTTTACGTCGAGTTTCCTCAGATCAACACAAAATTAGAGTTCCATCAATCCTTCGGCGTCGTTGAGTCTGTGAAGGCTGTCTCCGACGTTTATTCTCCTATCTCTGGTGAAGTGGTTGAGATAAACGAAGGATTGAATGATTCTCCAGAGCTCGTAAATCAAGATCCCCATGGGCAAGGCTGGTTTATACGTCTGAAAGTGAAAGATGCGACAGAAGTCGAAAAATTGATGTCAGCGTCTGAATACGAGAAATTTCTAGAAGGGATTGAAGTGTAACATTCAATCCATATGGTTGAATCAAAGGATTTATAAGGAATGAGCTACACCTCTCTCAGCGATAAAGATAAGAAAGAAATGCTGGCCAGGATTGGAGTCTCTGTTCCTGAGGAGCTTTTTCGTCCCATCCCCGAGGAGATTAAGCTCGGAAGGGAGCTCAGAGTGCCTTTTCCTTTGACAGAACCTGAACTCGTTCACTATTTTGAAGCGGTGGCCCAAAAGAATAAATTTCAGGATTGCCTTTCTTTTTTAGGGGCAGGGGCCTATTCCCATTTTATCCCTTATGCCGTGGATTATCTAAGCTGCCGGGGAGAGTTTATAAGCCCTTATACACCCTATCAACCTGAAGTCAGTCAGGGGACTCTGCAGGTCATTTTTGAATTTCAGACTCTTATCTGTCAGCTTACAGGAATGGAAATTGCCAATGCCTCTCTTTATGATGGAGCTTCTGGTGTGGCTGAGGCTGTCCTTATGGCTCATCGCCTGAAAAGAAAAACTAAAGTATTGGTTGCCAAGACACTCCACCCAGAATATAGGAGAGTCATCCAGACTTATGTCAAAAACATGGGAATTCAGATTGAGGAAATCAGTTATTCAGAGAGGGGAGAGATCGATCTTGAAGATTTAGATAAAAAACTTGACGATGGAACGGCTGCTGTTGTCTTTCAGTCGCCAAATTTCCTAGGAGTAGTGGAGAACCTTAGAAAGATTTCTGAATTGGCGCACACTCGTGATGCTCTATCTATAGATGTCGTGGCTGAGGCGGTTTCCCTTGGCATTCTAGAAGCTCCGGGAAGCCTTGGAGTTGATATTGTCACGGGTGAGGGGCAGTCTTTCGGTCTTCCTCCTAGCTTTGGCGGCCCTTATCTAGGCTTTATGGCCTGCCGGAAGGAGTTTGTCCGCCAGTTCCCTGGTCGCATAGCAGGCCAGACTAAGGATGTTGAGGGCAGAAGAGGATTTGTTCTGGCTCTGTCGACAAGAGAACAACATATAAGGCGAGAGCAGGCCACTTCGAACATCTGCACAAACCAGGCCTGGTGTGCCCTGAGAACAACGATATTCTTAGAAATTCTAGGGAAAGAAGGCTTAAGAGAGCTTGCTTGGCAGAATATCCAAAAAGCCAATTATGCCGTGGAAAAACTCAGTCAGATGGAAGGGATTAAAAGGAAGTTCAAGGGAAATTTTTTCAATGAGTTTGTCCTGGAATTCTCGGAAGGCTGGTCAAATGTGGACAGTTCCCTCAAAGAAAAGGGAGTTCTTGGAGGTCTGAATCTTGAGGAACATTATCCTGAGCTTGAAAATTGTGCTCTGGTTTGTGTGACTGAGAAACATAAGAAAGAAGAAATTGATAGATTAGTCGGGCTCATCAAGGAGACAATTTAGGAAATAAAAGATGATTCGTGAACCGTTGATCTTTGAAATAAGCGACAAGGGAAAGCGAGCTTTCGCCCTGCCCGAGCTTGATGTTCCTGTGAATGAGAATGTTCTAGGAAACCTTCCTCTACGAAAGCAACTCAAAGATTTTCCTCAGGTTTCTGAAGTAGAGGTCATCAGGCATTTCACCAGACTTTCAAAAACAAATTTCTGCGTGGATGAAGGTTTTTACCCCCTGGGTTCTTGCACGATGAAGTATAATCCCAAGATAAATGAAAAGATTGCTTCCATCTTAGAGTTTGTACTTTCTCATCCATACTCTCCTCCAGAGTATGTTCAGGGAAATCTTGAGATGATCAAGAGGACAGAAGAGCTTCTGATGGAGATAACGGGAATGGATGCTTTTAGCCTTCAGCCTTCAGCAGGAGCTCAAGGGGAGCTCGTAGGCATGATGCTCATCCGAGCCTGTCTTGAAGAAAGGGGGAATCCCCGGAAACATGTCCTCATTCCTGATTCAGCTCATGGAACAAATCCCTCTAGTGCCCATATCTGTGGCTACAGTGTCCAGGAAATAAAGTCCAATGAAAAGGGGACGATTGATTTAGAGGATCTTGCTCAGAATATGACTGAGGATGTGGCCGCATTGATGGTCACTAATCCAAATACTTTAGGCATTTTTGAGGAAGATATAAAAGAAATAGCCAAAATCGTTCATACCAAAGGAGGCTTTATCTACATGGATGGAGCCAACATGAACGCTTTAATCGGAGTTGCGAGACCCGGAGATATGGATGTGGATGTCATCCATCTCAACCTGCACAAGACTTTTTCAACACCGCACGGGGGCGGGGGGCCTGGAGCTGGACCCGTGGGAGTAAAGCATAAGCTGGAGCCTTATCTCCCTATTCCTGTTATAGAAGAAAAAGAAGATAGGTATATTCTTGATCTCGACCGTCCGAAGAGTATCGGAAGAGTCCACAGCTTCTATGGAAATTTCCTGGTTATTGTGAAAGCTTTAGCCTATATGCTTTCCCTGGGATCGATTGGACTAAAAGAGATTGCGGAGGTTTCTGTTTTAAATTCCAATTACATACGCAAAAGTCTGGAGGAGGATTATCATCTGAAATATACAACACCGACTTTTCATGAATGTGTTTTTTCGGATAAATTTCAGAGAGAACATGGGGTATCGAACCTAGATATCGCTAAGAGGCTTATCGATTTTGGCCTGCATTCACCTACCATGTCTTTTCCCTTGATTGTTCATGGGGCCTTGATGATTGAACCGACTGAAACAGAAAGTAAAAGGGATCTTGATCTTTTCATTGACGCCATGAAACAAATTTCAAGAGAAGCCCAGGAAAATCCAGATGTATTGAAATCGGCTCCTCACACATCTTATGTGCGACGGTTGGACGAGACATCGGCTGCGCGTAACCCTGTTTTACGATGGGCAGAGGAAAAAGAAGAAGGACAGGGATAACAGAATGAGCATTCAAGGCCTTATCATGAATCTCCAAAAGTTTTGGGATAAACAGGGATGCTACCTCGCTCAGCCATACGATTTAGAAGTGGGTGCTGGAACCATGACTCCGGATACGTTTTTCAGGGTTTTGGACAGAAGGCCATGGAAAGTCGCCTATGTCCAACCATCGCGAAGGCCAACGGATGGGCGTTACGGAGAAAATCCCCATAGAGTCCAGAAGCATTTCCAATATCAGGTAATAATAAAACCTTCTCCTTCAGATATTCAGAAGATCTATATTGATAGCTTAGCAGCACTGGGTATTAATCTTCAGGACCACGATATACGTTTCGATGAGGATGACTGGGAATCGCCCACTATCGGTGCATGGGGGGTGGGATGGCAAATTATGCTGGATGGTCTGGAGATTACCCAGTTTACTTATTTCCAGCAAGCCGGTGGGATTGACCTCTTTCCTGTGCCAGTTGAGATCACTTACGGGCTGGAAAGACTGGAAATGTTTCTGGAGAAAAAGGATAACCTCTATGACCTGAACTGGTCTGATGATGTTCTCTACCAGGATTTAAGATTTCGAGAAGAAAAGGAGTTTTCAGAATACAATTTCAACCATGCGAACATTGTAATGCTAAGAAAATCATTCCTTTTGCTCGAGAGAGAAGCCCAACAGATGATACAGAAAGACCTGCTTCTTCCCGCTTACGATATATGTCTTAAATGTTCCCATATTTTTAATCTTTTAGATTCAAGGGGAGCCATCAGTGTCACAGAAAGAGTCAAGCTAATCGGTCAGATAAGGAATCTTGTCAATCAGATTGCGCAAAATTACACAGCAAGGGAGAACTCATCGTGACTGAGTTTCTATTAGAGATAAGGACCGAGGAAATGCCTCCTTCTCATATTAAAACTGCTCTAGAGCAGATGAGAAAAAGTCTGATTGCAGAACTTCTAGCCCTGAATGTTGATGCTGGAAAAGTCGAAACCTATGGAACCAGTCGGCGATTGATCGCCGTTGGGGATTTTGCTCCCAGACAAAGGGATAGAGAAGAAGAAATCGTTGGTCCGCCAAAAGCGGCTGCTTTTGCCCAAGACGGCTCTCTTACTCCGGCTGCCCGGGGATTTGCAAAATCCAAGGGCGTAGATGTTCGCAGCTTAGAAATCATTAAGACTGACAGAGGAGAATATATCGGTATTAGAAAAATAGAGAAGGGAACGCCGACTAAAAATTTGCTCGTAGAAATTGTTCCTCGTATTGTTTCTTTTTTTTCTTTTCCGAAAATGATGAGATGGGGAAAAAGTTCTTTTCGATTCTCTCGTCCGATTAAAAGCATACTCTGTCTTTTTGGAGGGGAAGCACTTTCTTTTTCGATCGGGGGAGTTCCTTCAGGAAATACGACAACCGGCCATAAGATTTATTTTCCTCAGAAAATCAGAGTGAATTCTTTTAAGGATTATAAGAGGGTATTAAAGAGCAAAAAGGTAGTGGTCGACCCAGAAGAAAGAAAAAAGATGATTTTGACTCATATAGAGAAAAAGATTTCTCCTAAAGAAGCCGAGCTGCACTCTGATAATGAGTTGTTGGAAACCCTCATCTATAATGTTGAACATCCCTATGTTTTTCTAGGCTCCTTCCCAGAAGAGTATTTAGATTTACCCCTTGAGGTCCTGAGCACTGCCATGAAGGAAGGCCAGAAGCTGTTCTCTGTGGTTAGAGGAAAAAAACAACTGCCGTTTTTCTTGGGAGTTGCTGATGCCTATAGAGATTCCAAATCTCTTATCCGGAAGGGAAATGAGAGGGTTCTCAAGGCGAGATTGGAAGATGCCCGGTTTTTCTGGAAGCAGGACTTGAAGATGTCTTTGCTGGAGAGATCGAAGCATTTGAATCGGGTTGTTTTTCAGGAAAAGCTGGGAAGCTATGAGGATAAAGTTCAAAGGTTGAAGAAAATAACTGCTTACCTGGCAGATAAAATCGATGCAGTGAAGGAAAGAAAATATGGCATTAATGCGGCCGAACTTTCCAAAGTTGATCTCCTGACAGAAATGGTCAGAGAATTTCCCTCGCTCCAGGGAAAAGTCGGAGGGCTTTATTCCAGGCAAGAAGGACATCCTACACCCGTCTGGCATGCTATTTATGAACATTATCAACCGGTTAGCTTGGATGATGAATCCCCTTCGACTGTAACCGGGGCGATCCTTTCTATTGCTGATAAATTAGACTCAGTTCTGGGAGTAGTGGGTATCGGAATAAAAGTATCGGGTTCGAAGGACCCATTTGGTTTGCGTCGATATGCTCAAGGAGTATGCAAAATTATTCTCGATAAGAAATTATCTTTTTCTTTCCCACGCCTTTTAGATAAAGTCGTCAGCGTCTATGGAGAGAAACTTAAGGAGCCTAAAGATCTGTTGAAAAAGTACTGCCTGAACTTTTTTACAGAGCGGCTGAGATACCTCTATGAAAGGCAGGGATATCGGTATGA
>CAZSPM010000033.1:0-10176 GCA_964608785.1 uncultured Eubacteriales bacterium | reverse complement strand
ACCTTAACAAGTCTGTTTACGTGACGGAAATATTTCTAGAGAGCACGAAAGATCCCTATTATGACGGAGTTGTGGATTACGGAGATAGGGCCGAACACTGCTGGAACGGGGACCATGACAGGCCGAATGCCATTTCCCGATTGAGGTATCATCAGATGTTCATTCCACAGATTGTGGAGCGAATGCTAAAAACCGCACCTCTTGGAGCAGACTTAAAAAGCTGGAGGTACTAGGTGAACAGTGTCAAAATCCATCATTAAAGATATCGAAGGAGCAGGCCCTGTTCTATTTGAACGAAGCAAAAGGGCCAAGCATCTGAGCATATCTGTCTTGCCGTTTACAGGAATTCGCGTTGCGGTCCCGTATGGCATATCCTTCGAGAGAGCCGAGAAGATGGTTTATGCCAAAATCAATTGGATAAAAAAACAGCTGACTAAGATAAAAGAGCTCCAACGAAAACATGAGCCCTTTCTAAGGAACGCTCTTAATATCGACAGAGCTATGGCAGGAAAAAAATTGATCAGAAGGCTTGATGAACTGGCAAAACAGCATGGTTTTGCTTATAAAAAAGTATTCATCCGAAACCAAAAAACGCGGTGGGGGAGTTGCTCTACAGGAAACAACATCTATCTAAACATGAAACTTTTAATGTTGCCAGAAGAACTCACAGATTATGTGATACTCCATGAGCTTGCTCATACTCGCATTAAAAACCACAGCAGAGATTTTTGGGACGAGTTGAGTCAATACGTTGGAGACACAAGAAGAATGGAGCGTCAACTTAAGGAATATGGATTGGGTTTCCTATAATGGACGGATATATATCGAATTCAAATATTTCAAAAAAAATTTCATTCCCAGAACAGACTTTTAGACTCGTTTGAGATATAATAATCGCAGTTGATTTTCTGAACGAAAATGAAAAGGCGCTCATTTCTTAGAAATTTCTTCAAGACATTTATCATAAGCTTTGCTTCTATCGTCCTCTTTAACTCTTTCATTGAATCCTCTACCAACAGCGATCTCTCAAGAACGCAGAATGAAGATAAAAATCCCAATGAGATTTTGAAAAAAATTTATGACGAGGTCATTGAACTCGGACGCTACGAGAAAGAAGATTTCCTGAGAAGAGATTTTTTTATGAACCTGGACGAAGAAGACAAGAGCACGAGAGAGCACGTTGTTGTATTGATCCATAAAGAGGGGGAGATAGAGAAGATGATGCTTCAAGTGACTTACCTTGAATCCAGAGTAGAAGACAGCATCATCAAACATGCTAAGAATACCAAGAAGATCTCAACCATAAAAAAGGGAAACAGATTGAAAATTGAAGAGAGCGGCTACGAGGAAGAGGAGATAAAATCCTTATTACCAAAAATCCTACAAAACATCCGGCTAAAAAAAGAATATCTCAAACTTATCAAAAAAGATAAATAATCTAAAAACCATTTAAGTTTTTTCATAAAAATAAGGAAAAAATCAAAAATTATAATTCATGGAGGAGTCCCATGAAAAACATATCCAGAAGAGATTTTCTAAAGTATTCATCTGCGGGACTCTTGGGTTCAGCTTTTTCGATAAGAACATATTCTTGCTCTTCACTAAAAAAGCGAAAGCCCAACTTTGTCTTCTTTCTGACCGACGACCAGAGATGGGATGGCATGAGCTGTGCAGGAAATAAAATACTGATGACTCCGAACATGGATAGGATTGCTGCAGGAGGTGTCCGGTTCACGAATATGTTTGTGACAACATCCCTATGTGGTCCCAGCCGAGCATCCGTTTTAACTGGAAAATACGCCCACAATCACAGTGTCCGCCGCAATCGCATGGCGCTCTCTCTGGAACAAAATACTTTCCTCGAGATTATCAAGGAAGCAGAATATGAGACGGCTTTCATAGGGAAGTGGCATAACCGCGATTTAGGAAAGGACAGAAGCCTAGATTACTACTTTGGGTTTAAAGGTCAGGGAAGATACCACAACCCCATTATTTCGGAAAATCGCGGACCTGATAAGGAATATAAAGGACATGTGACCGATGTCATAACCGACCATGCTATAAAATTTTTAGAAAGGAAGCACGATCAACCATTCTGCCTTCTTTTGTGGTTTAAAGCTCCGCACAGGAGTTGGCACCCTGCACCTCGTTTTAAAGAGCTATTCAAAGACATAAAAATGCCCGAGCCTGAAACATTTCATGATGATTACGAAGGCAAGCCGGATGCCGTAAAGAATGCAGATATGAAAATCGGAGATTTTAAGGATGTCCCAGATCTTGATACATTCCTCAAGGACTATTATCGGTGTATTGCTGGAGTTGATGAGAATGTGGGCCGGGTGCTCGACGCTCTTGAGCGATTGGGATATGAAAACAATACGGTTGTTATTTACAGTGGTGACAACGGATTTTTCCTTGGGGAACATCACTTTTTTGATAAACGCCTCATGTATGAGGAATCTATTCGTGTTCCCCTGCTTGTGAAGTACCCAAAAATGATTAAGCCTAACACAACTAATCCGGAGATTATTTTGAATGTGGATATAGCACCCACGATTTTAGAACTTGCCAGCGTGCCAGTACCAGAAATGATGGACGGAACAAGCATAAAACCTCTATTGGAAGGAAAAGAGATTGAGTGGAGGCAAGATTTTCTTTACGAATATTACGAATATCCAGCCGTTCACATGGTCAAGAAAAATCGCGGTATCCGTACTGAAAAATGGAAGTATATCCATTATTTTGAAGAACCTCAGGAGTTTGAACTTTTCGACTTAGAAAACGATCGCATTGAGATGAATAATCTGATAGATAATCCCAACTATAAGAAAATAATCGAGCAACTGAAAGCCCGGATGATGCAACTGAGAAGAGAGCTGAAAGATCCGGATTTATTATAATCACTTTCTATATAAAAATCAGAGGAGGAAGAGGATGAAAAGAGGTTCGAAGCCAATCATGAGAAGACACTTTTTAAAAACAGGGATTGCGAGGGGCGCGCTAATTGCTGCACTTCCTCTAGGAAAACTCATCTCATCTCGAGCATTTTATTCTGATTCCCTTCTTAAATCCCAACCAAACCTTTCCGTAGAATCTAAGGAAAGACTTCTTGAAGTAGTACTCAAGTACGAGAGTGAATTTGGTGGGATTCGTGTGGATGATATTTAGCTTTACGACAAACCAAGGAGGAAATATTATGGCTGTCTTTGAAGTCGAAAGCTGGCAAATTGCTAAAGAAAAAGAACATAAAAAGGCGTTACGCGGTTGGTTTAAATGGGTGCGGGATCACCGGGAACTTTTCCGTGAATGGAAGAGTGTGCGTTATTTTGTTAAAACCGTAGCTGGAGATGAGTCAGGCCGTCATTTCATGATTTGGGAATATGATAGCCTTGCAGACTATGAAGCCTACAAGAAGCGACGTGCAGATTACAGAGGTCCGTACGAGGAATACAAAAAAAACGACCCGTACTACATGGACCTTTTTATCCATAGCGGTATGACGGTCGAATTCTGGAAGGATATGGAAAGAGATCTTTGGATCGAATAATAATCTGTTTATTTTTTTTCGAATCGGAGATTTTTGACTCTTCCAGCGTCCAGAGTGAAGGCGATTGTCTTGTTCTCCTCATCACGGATAAAATGAATTTTCATAGCACCAATATTGAATTTGTCTTTTAGAATCATCACTAAACGATTCTTAGGGGCATTTTTTTGGACGAAATACAATTTATCTTTCTTAAGAAGCAGCCTGAAAGTGACCTGTAGTTCTTCGCTGTAATAATCCCCCTCATATTCCTTAAGCTGGTCAGGGGTCGTTTTCGGTAATTTAAAGGATTCATAGGTCTCTGGTTCTGCATCTTCTTGGTACCAGTGTACGCGTAAAGGCTTCCCTTTGCTTTGTTTTTCAAATCTAAGAACTACATCGACTGGGGCCTGCAAGAGTTGAAATTCTGTCTCGCTCACAGCAGCTAAAGGAAAAACCTGACTGAATGCTCTGACGTGCAATTTTCCTTTTCTGAGAAACAATCTCATGATATCGCCTGTTTTAGGCTGAATGAAGTCCCCAGCTTTCTCTTTAAGCTTTTCTTCTGAGAGCAAGATGAATTTCCCCTCTTCTGCGGACTTAACTACGGGCTTGGCATCCTCTTTAAACTGGTCAGCAAGATAGATGTCAGCCACTTGCCTGGAGAGCTTTGATGGGTTAAAGGTGCTGAGGTTGGAAAGACAGATAACAGAGAAAGATTGTTCAGGAAAGCGAAGCAAAGAAGACCTGTACCCTCCTAAGGCTCCTCCGTGGCCAACCGTCTTTAATCCCTTATAAGTGCCTATGGTGAGTGCAAAAGCATAATCAAGTTCTTTGCCGTTGTTCAATTTTCCCTTAGTATGCATGAGGTTAAACACATCCTGGCCGCCTACTTTTTTATGAACAAAGTTTTGATCCCAGAGAAAAAGGTCTTCAATGTTGGTGAATAGGCCACCGGAGCCAACGCAATCAAAGGTAGATATGAAATTTTTATATTTTTCTTTTCCTGCCGGGAAATAGCCAGTTGCCCTATTCTTGATGAGCATCGTGTAGTCATCATGAAAATGAGAGTTTTTCATTCCCAATGGCTTGAAAATGTTTTCGTCAGCGAATTTCCGCAGGCTTTTCCCGCTAGCTCTCTTCACTATGACCGCTAGCACGAGATAGCCAGAATTGCTGTAGAGATATTTCTCTCCTGGCTTGAAATTAAGTTCCTTCTGGCGAGCTATGAGTTCAACGGCATCGTCTTCATGGTAGCTGCCGAAATCTATCCCTGCGATATTCAATAGTGTTAGATAATCACGGAGTCCGCTGGTATGATGGATGAGATGGCGAATGGTTATCAGAGTCCCGTAATCCGGCATCTCTGGCAGATATTCGCGGATGTCATCATCAAGAGAGAGCATGCCTTCTTTTACGAGCAATGCAATCGACATGGAGACAAACTGTTTGGATACTGAGCCGATATAAAACACCGACTTGGGAGTGATGGGTATGCTGTGTTCCAGGTTTGCCATGCCGTATCCTCTTCTATAGATAATCTTGCCATCCTTTATAACAGCCAGTGCGCAGCCTGGACTGTCTGGCTTGTCCCACCTCGTAAAAAGCTTATCCACCTTATCTGTTCTTTCCTCTGCAAAGAAAGATGAGACCAGGATCAATAGGAAAATTAATGTGAATACAGTGCTTATTTTGAATGCTTTCTTCATGGCTAGAAATACCTCCTATTTAAAATATTCGTATGAATTATATGATAGGTGAAAAAGAAAAAAAAGGGCACCCTAGTATAACGTCATTCCTGCGTAAGCAGGAATCTAGGACTATCTAAATAACGATGGACATCCTGGATTCCCGCATCTGCGGGAATGACGAAAGTAAAAGGGGACGTCCCCTTATTCTCTTATTCTTTCTTGACCTCAAATAATTTGAGTGATATAAACTTTCTTGCCTTATGAACGAACTCAATGAAAAAAGGAGGGAATTAGGATGAGCGAATACTCAAAAGCCTTTTTATTGAAAAATCCAATATTTTGGATTTTACTCATTTTCCTCACGTTTTTAGCAATCGAATGCAAGACTGTGGCAGAAAATGGGGAAAAAATAAGAATTGCGGTTGCCAGATTCTCCCATGAGACTTGCACTTTCTGTCCCAGGCCCACCACTACTGAAGACTGGGAATTTTATGGACCTCCAAGTCGTGAGTTATTTGATTCGAACCAAGGATACGTCGGCGGTTTTAAGAGAATGTGTAAGGAATATGGAGGAATAGAGCTGATTGGAGTCCTTTCTCCTCGCGGCGCTAAAGGAGGATCATCGGGAAGCTGGATTGCAACAGAGGCTTTTGACAAATATTCTGGCCTCATAGTAGATGACCTAGAACAGGCCGGACATCTCGACGGTGTCTTTCTCTCTCTCCATGGTGCTATGGCTGTGACTGGTATCCCCAAGCCTGAAGCAGAGTTAGTGCGAAGGGTTCGGAAAGCAGTCGGGGATATTCCTATTATGGTTTCATTGGACCTGCACGCGAATGAGGACCATGAACTCTCAGATGCTGCGGACGCTGTTTTTATTATCAAGAGATACCCTCACTATGATACAACATTGATAGGTGAACGGGCGGCAAGAGTCATGATCAAAACCATTCGGGGACTCTATAAGCCAACCATGGCGACAAGAAAACCTGGTGTGATCACGCCCAGTGTTTACCAGGGAACAGGAGTATCACCAGCTATGGAGATCATGGAAAGGGCCCGAAGATGGGAATGTCAAAACCCAGACGCTTATGTCTCGGTTGCCTTCGGATTTGCCTATGCCGACGTGCCCGATGTCGGTGCAACGGTTATGGTTGTGACCAACAATGACCAGAAGCTTGCCGATAGAATTGCTAATGATATGTCCGATTTCATCTGGAGGAGGAGAGAGAGTTTTGCAGGAAAGAAACTTCCTAAGACCAAAGAGGGCGTGGCCTTAGCTGTCGATGCGGCAAGGGCTGGCAAAACCCCTGTTGTTATTGCTGATCACAGCGATAGGACAGGCGGCTCCACTCATATTCTCGAGGAGCTGATAAGGCAAGGAGCGGAGAATTTTTGCATTGCCACTCTTCGTGATGAAAAAGCGATTGATGAGATTAAAGCAAACTACAAAGTAGGAGACTCGATACGCATTGATTTGGGTGGTTACTCTGACAAATTTGCTGGAAATCCGGTCAATATTGAAGGAAAAGTTGAGTTTTTGAGTGATTCCGAAAGGAGGGCAATGGCTGTGCTACTCTTCGGAAAGAATAATAGAGTTATCCTTACTCCCCAGCTCATGCAGGTGACAACTCCTGGTATCTTCTCACGTCTCGGCATTGACCCCGAGAGTCTCGATATCATTGTCCTCAAATCAAGAGTCCATTTCAGGAGAGGTTTTCATGAGACTGACTTAGCTGGTGCTATCTTTGAGGTAGATGCACCAGGCTGGGGTCCAGCTGACTTAACAACACTCCCCTACGAGAATATACCCAAAGATATTTATCCTGTGTACAAAAAAGATTAGCCAGACTCGATTGATTTTAAATATATAAAGAAATTTGAGAGGAAAAAATTTCCTAACATAAGGAGGAAAAAAATGAAAACGAGAGTATTTAAAAAAATACTCATAGGCCTCATAGCGAGTACAATTCTGCTTTTCGCACTGAGCACACAATCATTTACCGCGCAGGAGAAGATAGCGAAGGAGAAACAATTCGTTCTTGACTGGTTGAGCCAGCCCCAAGTCCTTGAAAAGTTCGGGAAAATCTCTGATGCCATCTGGTCATATGCAGAACTCGGCTTGCAGGAATTCAAATCATCTAAACTCTTGGCAGATACTCTTGAGGAAGCCGGGTTCAATGTTGAACGAGGCCTGGCTGGCATGCCCACTTGTTTCGTCGCATCCTATGGATCTGGAAAGCCGGTGATAGGGATTCTCGGCGAGTACGATGCTCTTCCCATGCTTTCGCAGAAGGGGGGAGTTCCAAAGCAGGACCCAATCGTAAAAGGAGCTCCAGGCCATGGCTGTGGTCACAACAAAATGGGAACAGCTGCCGCGGCTGCAGTAATAGCAGTAAAAAATGCAATGGAGAAATATGGGTTCAAAGGGACTATTAAAGTCTTTGGCTCGCCTGCTGAAGAAACACTCATAAGTCGTCCGTACATGATAAGAGCCGGGCTCTTTAACGATGTGGATGCCGTGATAGATAATCACAGCAGCAGTGGCTTTGGGACCAGTTATGGCACGGGCGGGAATGCATTATTTTCGACTATCTTTTCTTTTAAGGGAAGGACGGCTCATGGAGCTTCTCCGTGGGGAGGGCGAAGTGCTCTTGACGCTGTTGAAATAATGAATATCGCTACAAATTTCCTCCGCGAGCACCTCTTGTACTCTTATCGTATGCATTATGTCATCATTGAAGGAGGTGAAGCTCCCAATGTTGTTCCTGATAGAGCCAGTGTCTGGTATTTTGTCAGGAATAGTGATGCAAGGTTAGAGCAAATGTATGAAAGAGTCGTTAACTGTGCCAAAGCCGGAGCCCTTGCGACAGGGACAGAGCTGGCGAAAATCCGTGTCTTAGCTGCAGTGCACCAGCGTCACGCCAATAAAGCAGCGGCCGAACTGTTTCAGAAAAATATCGAGCTGGTCGGAATGCCGGAATGGTCGAAGGAAGAACACGCCTTTGCCAAAGCGCTTCAGAAGGAGATGGGAAGCCCTGAGAGAGGTATGCCAACAAGTATAGGCAAGCTCAGAGAACCAGCTCGAACATTTGTGGGAGGAGGCTCCTCTGATGTTGGCGATGTCACTCTCATAGCTCCCACAGCAACTATCAGATTTCCGGGGGGAGTACCTGGAGCCATCAGCCATCACTGGTCTTCTGTTGCCTGCAATTATGGATCAACTGCCTGGAAGGGTCTCAATGCCGGAGCAAAAGCCATGGCGGCATCTGCTGTTGACCTTCTCACCAAACCCGAAGAGCTTAAAAAACTTCTAGATGAGTTTGAAGCCTATTCTAAAACTCATCCCTATAAACCCTTTCTACCTCTGGATGCCGAGCCTCCTCTAGACCTGAATGCGGAATTGATGAAGAAGTGGCGCCCTTTATTGGAAAAAATTTGTCACGATAAGTAAATAACCTGAATAATTCAGGATAATAAATTTAGACCTTTTTTTGAATTTAGATTATATTTGTAAAATCTGGACTCATATAATAATGAGCAATTTTTTCTTAGAAATCCAAAGGAGAACGAAAAATGATTCAAGGAAAGGATGGCATTATCAAAAGGTGGAAAGCAGCGGTTCTGCTGTTAATTTTTATTTTTGTGGTGAACATCATGACTACTGGCCGGACTGAAAAGCCAGTCCTGCACGGCAGACATTGGGTGGCTATCACCGGTAAACCCCTGGCCGCCACTGCTGGCGCCAAGATCTTTGAACGAGGCGGAAATGCTGTGGATTCAGCCTGTGCCATGCTCGCAGCTACCTGTACCATGTACGACGTTCTTAGCTGGGGCGGTGAAACTCAAGTGTTAATCTATAATCCCCATACCAAAAAGGTTTATGGGATCAACGCCTTGGGCGTAGCTCCTACAGGGGCAACCCCTGATTACTTCAAAGAAAAAGGTTTAGAATTCCCGCCAGCCTATGGCCCATTGGCTGCCGTGACGCCCGGTACTCCCGGAGGCTTGATGGTCATGTTAGCAGAATTTGGAAGCATGAGCCTCAAAGAAGTTCTGGAGCCTGCCATGCAGATGGCTGAGGGGTATCCGATCGAAAAGCAAATGGCAGATAGCATAGAAAGACGCAAAGAGATGATCAAAGAGTGGCCCTATTCCAAAAAGGTTTTACTCCCACATCTAGGAGAAGAACGTGAAGCTCCTCATCCAGGAGAGATCTTCAGTCAGCCAGATTTATTGAACACTCTTAAGAAATTAGTCAAGGCAGAACAAAAAGCTTTAGAGGAAGGACAAGATCGAAAGGAAGCCATCTATGCGGCTTATGACCGCTTCTATAAAGGCGATATTGCCGAAGAATTTGTCAGGGGTTGCCAGGAACAGGACGGGCTGATCACTATGGATGATCTGGCCGAATGGAAGGTCTATATCGAAGAGCCCGTAATGACAACTTACAAGGGGATAGAAGTCTTTAAGCTCACAAGCTGGGTGCAGGGACCTGTACTCCTTCAGATGCTGAATATGCTGGAGGATATAGACCTTAAATCTATGGGGTACAACAGTGTCAATTATATTCATACTCTATACCAAGTGATGAACTTGGCGTTCGCTGACAGGGATTTTTACTATGGAGATCCTTATTTTTCGCCCACAGAGCCGATCAAAGGATTGTTATCCAAAAAATACGCGAAGGAACGTCTTAAATCAGTTAATTGGAATGTGAATGACCCCAACGTTAAGCCCGGCGATCCTTATCCTTTTGAGGGAAAGAAATATCCATATCTTGAACTCTTGCTTTTCTTGACATGCAATTGGATTTTTCCTATACTTCCCTTAGGTCTTATTAGTATCAACAAAGCAATTGGGGAGTTGGAAGAAGTTGAGGATACTACCTAACATAGGATAAAAAGGCTAATGAGCCCACGGGAACAAGCTGTTGAGTAAGAAACTATGAAAGCTAATGGT
>CAZSPM010000032.1:0-10251 GCA_964608785.1 uncultured Eubacteriales bacterium | reverse complement strand
TACTCCTGAAGGAGAAAGAGCAGATAAAATTTATACAAGAGTCATCCGCATGAGAATTAAAAGGAGAGTTCTATTTTTGCTCTTTTCGTTTCCACGGTTTCCAATCTATTCCACAGATGTATTTCTGCATCCACTTAATCTCTTCTATGTCACGTCTACGCTGATGCCGAGGCTCGCGAAATCCGTGTGGTTCTCGAGGAAAATTGATGTATCGTACTGGAGCCTTACCGATTTCTTTGAGCGCATGGAAGAACATCATGGCTTGATTGGGAGTGCTCACTACATCCCGCGCACCATGGAGCAAAAGGGTAGGAGTTGTCACATTCTTTACATACCAGAGAGACGAAACCTTGCGCCACTCCTCCGGGTTTATCCAGTGGGCTCCCCCGATGTAATGAAGCTTGAGGTCATAGCTAAGGCCTGGTCCTGACTCCGCAGTCCAGCTGCCGACCATGGCCCCCAGTGAAGCTGCCTTAAAACGATCGGTCTGGGTGATGACCCAGCTGCCGAGGATTCCTCCCCAACTCCAGCCGCGCACTCCCAACTGATCAGGATCTGCAATACCCTTCTCTATCAGGTAGTCTACACCTGCCATAACATCATCGAACTCTCCGCCGCCAACATCACCTTGCAGTGCGCATAAAAGATCATCGCCGTAGCTGTTGCTGCCTCGAATATTTGGACCGAGCGAGGCATACCCCAGTCCTGCGAAAACATGAAACACCGCCCTGAAGCGATTAGCAAAGTGTCCTGGCGGACCCCCATGAATAGTAACTATTAGAGGGAGTTTTTTTCCTTTCTTGTGGTTTCTCGGCATATAAAGAACTCCCTCGATCTCCATTCCGTCTTTGCTCTTCCAGCGTATGACGTCGCCCTTGGCTAATAATATCTCTTTTTCGATCCATGGGTTTGCGTTAGTCAGGCGAATCGGATTTAAATTACCCACCGAAGAGACATACAGATCAGGTGGAGTGTTAAAATCACTATAAGAATAAACCATCTTTGTCCTATCTTTCGAAAAAACGAGAACCCGGAGAGTACCCTCAACGTTAGTGACATCATGATTTTTTCCTGTTGCGATGTCAACTCGACGGATGTTGAGATTGGTGCGACGTGTCTCATTGAATAATAGACTCTTGCCATCTGGTGTCCATGTAAGGTTGGAAATTCTTCCATATCTCGGTTCTTCCAGTCTCCTCTTCTCACCCGAATCTGGATTCATAATCCAGAGGAAACCGTGAGTCAGATCGAAATCTTGGTCAGAAGGAGAATGGTAGACCAATGCCTTCCCGTCTGGAGCCCACAGGATATTACCCTCCGGAACATTATTGTTGGTGAGGCGAACCGGTTTCGGGTTGCTTACATCAAGCAAATAGAGCTCAGACCGATAGAAATAATTATCGGTATCTTGTTTTGTTGCTGCGAATACGACTCGTGTTCCATCTGGAGAAACATCGAA
Source organism: uncultured Eubacteriales bacterium (assembly GCA_964608785.1). Taxonomy (GTDB): domain Bacteria; phylum Acidobacteriota; class Aminicenantia; order Aminicenantales; family Aminicenantaceae. Next base: position 8,792 of record CAZSPM010000032.1, on the reverse strand, counting down.
TGCATTTATAATAAGTTCAATGATATGATTAAATCTCAGTAATTATTCCACCTAAGGCAATAACGGCAATTTTTCTTTTCATCAGAAATCTTTCAAAACCTCATTGAGGTTTGGGGATCCGATCTCCTCAAGTTCGTATGTGACGCGAATGATCTTTTTGTTCGTCTCGATCAACCGACCGAGGTCGATAGGCGTGGCACCAATCACTAGATCACAATCAGCTTTATCTATGGTTTGGGCCAACTCTTCCATCTGTATCTTTCCATAGCCCATTGCCGGGAGGACTCTATCCAGGTGTGTGAATTTTTGGAAAGTATCCTTAATGCTGCCGACCGCATAAGGTCTTGGGTCGACAATCTTTTCCACGCCATATTTCTCAGCCGCCACGATTCCTGCTCCATAAGCCATTTCTCCATGAGTCAGAGTTGGGCCGTCTTCAATGACGAGGGCTCTCCTGTCCTTGATTTGTTCTCCCTCTGCAGCATATATGGGTGAGTTGGCGCGGATAATGGTGGCCCTTGGGTTATAGATTTTGATGGTTTCTAGTATCTGATCGACGTTTTCCTGATCAGCGGTGCCAATCTTATTTATGACAATGACATGGGCTCTTCTAAAATTGGTTTCGCCCGGATAGTACTTGAGTTCATGGCCAGGCCTATGAGGGTCGACGACTACAATTTCTAAATCGGCTTTGTAGAAGGGAATGTCGTTATTCCCTCCATCCCAGAGTATTATGTCTGCCTCTGTCTCTGCTTCTTCTAGGATGGCTCCGTAATCCACTCCCGCATAGACCACGATGCCATTCTTGATGTGAGGTTCATATTCTTCCATCTCTTCGATGGTGCATTCGTGTTTGATCATATCCTCATAGCTTGCAAAGCGTTGTACCCTTTGTTTGACTAAGTCGCCGTAAGGCATAGGATGGCGAATGACTACGACTCTTCTTCCCTTTTCTTTAAGAAGCACGGCGATTCTCCGGCTAGTCTGGCTTTTACCGCAGCCAGTCCGTATCGCACACACAGATATAACAGGGAGCTTACTCTTTAACATCGTCTCACGGGGTCCGAGAAGGCTAAAACTGGCACCTGCAGCCTGGACCTCAGATGCTTTGTGCATGACATATTCATGAGCGACATCGCTGTAAGAGAAAAAGACTTCAGATACCTCTATGTCTTTGATTAGTTCTGTCAGTTTTTCTTCGGCGTAGATGGGAATTCCATCAGGATAGAATCTACCGGCAAGGGCAGAAGGGTATTTTCTGTCCTCTATGTCTGGTATCTGGGTTGCCGTAAAGGCAACGACTCTGTATTCTTCATTATCTCTTAAATAGACATTGAAGTTGTGGAAGTCTCTTCCTGCTGCTCCCATGACGATTGCTTTTTTCAATTTTATTTCTCCTTCCTTTCAAATTATGTACAAAAAGATGAAAAAAAAAGTATAATATAGCCTTTATATTTATTCAATATGGTTAGATAACCTTTTTAATTGGTTCTCTTCCATTTTGTGTGGGTGATTATCGGAAAATATTCAGGAATGTCTTCGCTCCAGTCAGATTTTTAACGCCATTCTCTCACCGTCCCCTTCGGCAGTCTCAAAACTCCGCATATTCGCTCAGTTCGGTATTATAATTATCCCTGTCCATAGCGTCCATTTCTTCCTATTCTTTCTCGTGCTCAAACATCTTCGCCTGGCCGATTTTATCGGCTTCCCTCGGTGACGGCTTGAGAAGGCTAAATCTTCCGATATCGCTTTAGCCATTCCTGAATATTTTCTCCTGAGGGCCCAATCCATAGGGAGGAGCTAAGGAGCCAAATCTTTATACAGGTTTAAATAAGATCTGATGATCTTCTCTCCCCACAGAAGAACTACAAAGGCAGCGGGGGCCAGAAAAGTTCCGAAGGGAAGGGAGTATTGAAAATCTTTCTTCTTGAATAGAATGATAAAAATCCCAACGAGAGCTCCAGCAAAAGAAGCGAAGATCATGGTGAGGAAAGCCTGGCGCCAGCCTAAATAAGCCCCAATGAACAGCATCATAGTCACATCTCCCATTCCCAGGCCTTCTTTCTTTCTCAGTAAATAATAAGCTCCATAGATAAAAAGAAGGAAGCCAGCTCCTGCCACAGCGCCAACCAACGCTTGAGTCAGATTAACGTCTTGACGGAAAAGTGAATAGACGAGAGCCAGCACTAATCCTGACAGTGTTATTTCATCAGGTAATATTTGGTGGTAGAAATCGATGACTCCCAGGACTATCATTGCACTGGCGAAGAGACAAGAGACAAAGAAAAATAAACTCAGTGAATACTGGCTGTGGAGGAGGAGAAAGCAAACAGGGCAAAGCAGCTCCACTAAGGGATAAAAAAAGGGGATTTTTTCTTTGCACTGGCGGCATTTTCCCTTAAGAAGAAAGAAAGAAATGATGGGAATATTATCGTAAAATTTTATCTTTTGTTTGCAGCGGGGACACGAAGATGGGGGTCTAAGGAGGCTCATCCCTAATGGGAGACGATGGATAACTACATTGAGAAAGCTTCCCCATACAAGGCTGAAAAGAACGATAAAGATTATCTTTTCCATGGAATTGTGGGAGGGTCTACTTTGCCTGTTTCTGGGTCATACACGTATTCTTTTCCATCGAGGTCTTTGGGGATAGAAGTTAGGAAACCAGCTTGTATTAGCTGGGAGAGATTCGATGGGTTGCGACCGTATTTTTCATGGAATTTTATGATGGCTCTTCTGATCGTTCTTATATCCAGAGCTGCTTTTACGCGGTAGAGTTGATTGGAGGCAATTTTTTTTATCCGCTCATCCTCTGTTGTCTGGTAAATCTCCATCCAGGTCTCCCATGATGTCTTATAATCTACGGCCATGAAGGTAGCATCAGCATACAGGCGCTTTGCTATGTCTGGGGCACCATCGATCTCCATGACCTTTTTAAAATATTCTTGAGCCAGCCTGAAGTCCTTTCTAAACCGTGCGTATTGGCCGGCCTCATAAGGGAAAATCCACTGATCAGGATTTTTCTCCAAGCCCTTATCCAAAATTTTAAGCGCCAGATCCAAATCTTCGGCCTCATAAAAGGCAATGACCGCCCCTACCTCATAGGGATCGAGATACCGGGGATCGAGTTCTGCTATGATCGAGAAAATGTGGTCCAGATTTTCATACCTGTCAACAACAGTGTAGGTACTGTAGTATTGGATAGCCCAGAGATAAACCAGATCGGCTATGAGAGAGGAGTTGCCAAAGGTGGCGAACTTGAGGAATTTCCCTGAAGGTATATATATGATAGAAGCGCCAGGGATTTTTTCACGGGTGATATCATCAATTTTAAGCTTTAGACCCATAAAGGCGGCGCAGGTCATGATAAGCAAAAAAACAAGGAACACTGAACTTAGGCCCTTAGTTCTTAAAAAATCTTTTTTCATTTTTCTTAAATAAAATCTCTTCTCCGGAAGATCAGAATTGCCAACACGAGCATAAAAAGCGTATAGAATACCCCGTATATGATTGAGGAGAGGTAAATATCTGAAGGAATGGGAAGATCATGGACGATTTCTGTCTTGAAATTGAAATTCTCTAGGTCCGGAAGAAAAGTATAAAGGATTTGAGCCAGGGTTTTTCCAAAGCCGGGTTTGACCTTCTGAATGAGTGTCTCCAGGCCCCAAGACACATGGCCGACGAGATAAAAAGAGAGAGTAAAGATTGAACTTAGAATCGGCGTTGAAAAGCAGGAGAAGAGGAGGGCCACGGAAATGATAAGGAGAAGCTCCACAAAAATAAAGACAATAGCAACGAATATCTTCCATTCGATCTGGAAGGTGTGGAGAAAAACCACGATCAAAAAGATCACGCTCATTGAAAGGAGCATGAGAAAAAGGGTTAAGCTGAGACCAAAAAATTTGCCCAGAATAAATTGATGCCTATGGATCGGTTTAGAGAGGAGGGTGTAGATTGTTTTTTTGTCGATTTCTTTGTAAACAAGTCCGGTCCCAATAACGATGGCCATTAAAGCACCAAAAAGAGAGAGGGAAGAGAGCCCTATGTCTTTGATGATCTTGACTCTGTCCCCTACGGTGAGGAGAGCCAACAGTCTGGCGAAAGTTATAAAGATAACGGCAAAAAAGACGAGGAGATAGAGTATTCTGTCTCTGATGGTTTCCTTGAAGGTGTTGAGGGCAATCGCTTGAATTTTCATCTTTGTTTGACAATCTCTACAAAAAGATCTTCCAGAGTTTCAGTCCTCGGGATAAGGGAGTGTATCTTTCCATTCTTGGATTGAACACGTTGGAGGATATTTTCCACATTCTCTTCATTAAAGACTTTGAGCAGTATCCTTCCTCCCTGGTCTGAGACACAGTCTCCTGAAATTTCAAGCTCTTTTGGAGAGAGACCGGAGAGCGTGATTTCTGTAAATAGTATTTTTTCTGAGATCAAATCGCGAAGAACTCCTTGATTGATAATTTGTCCATCGACGATTATGGCTACCCGGTCGCATATCATCTCAATGTCCTGTAGAATGTGGGATGAGAGAAAAACACTCTTTCCTTCCTCTTTGAGATGAACGATGATATCTCTGAGTTCTTTTCTTCCGAGAGGATCAAGGCCACCCAAAGGCTCATCGAGAAGTACGAGCGAGGGATTGTGGAGAAGAGCTTGGGCTAGACCTATCCTCTGCAGCATCCCTCTAGAGAATTTTCGAAGCTGAAGATTTGTCGATTTCTCTAATCCAACCAGACGAAGGAGGTTTTTCATTTTTTCTTCTGTTTTTTTCTCGGGGAATAAGAGGCTGCAAAAACGGAGAAATTCTGAAGCTGTCAGATAATCATAAAAATAAGGATTTTCGGGAAGAAACCCGACTCTTTCTTTAGCCTTGATGTGCAAGTGGCTATAATCAAAGATTTCAATTTTTCCCTTCTCAGGGAAAAGCAGTCCAAGAATACATTTAAGGGTCGTTGTCTTTCCTGCACCGTTGGGTCCAAGATAGCCAAATATTTCCCCTTCTTCCACAGTCAGGGAGATCCCCTTTAGGATTTTCTTCTTTTTGGGAATAAAACCGGTCTTGAAAGTTTTGTGAAGATTCTCAATCCTGAGTACAGTGGCCATGAAAGTCTTCCCTATTATACTTAAATAGCTCCCTATTTCAAATTCTCTTCAAGGTCGCTTCAGGAATTTCCAAAATCATTTCTTTTATCACAAGAATGGAAATGCTTCCTATGATTAATGAGACTGTAACGAGAAAAGTGTTAATCAGGGAGAACATGCTTGAGAGTGTCAGGATTGATAGTGATGTAAAAATCGCTCCCGAGGTAGAGAAGGGGGCGGATTTTTTCAGTGTTTAAGACTCCCTCTGCATCCAGGCTTTTCTCTTCTTCATGGATGACCAGAACCTCGCCAACAAACAGATCATGATCTCCGTATGCTTTGACATCAGTCAATTTGCATTCAAAAGAGATATAGGCTTCCTCCACAATAGGGGATTGGATGATTCTTGAGGGAGAAAGCTTCACCTCGAACTCTTTGATTTTATCAGTATCATGGCCGGATTTTCTTCCCATTTGAGCAGAAAGCTTCACTTGATCGGCTGAGATGAAATTCACTGTGAATTCCCGTGCTTCGGAAATGATTGTGTGTGTGAGTCGTTCTTTGGAGATGAGGACTCCGAAGAGAGGAGGGTCGAAAGATAAGGCTGTATGCCATGCGCAGGCCATATAATTGATTTGGCCTCCTGATTGGCCACCGACAAGGGCCACAGTATAGGGATAGAAATGCTGGAATTTTATAATTTGAGTGATTGTCTTTTTCATGGCCACTTCCTAGGATGTCATACTTTAAGCTCAGAGCAGATAAATTTCTTCTATTTCAGGCCCCTTATTTTCTGGGCGTTTTTGAGGAGCCATTCTTGCGTAAAGAGATGTTCCCTGTTGAGAGCGAGATGAAGCTGGAGCTGCTCCTTGATTTCGCCATCTGCCATCATAGAGATCAGTCGTTCATATTTAGCCAGGAGAGCTTCTTCTGATGGGATTAAGGTCTCTAGGACTGTCAGCCGGTCTTCTCCTGCGAATAGAGAAGGCATCGGAGAGCGGCTTCTTTCCACTCCATCTGGGTCTTTCTTAACATTTTCAATCTGAATAACATCGCCCATTTTGACCAGAATCCCAGAGTTTTTGTCCCAATGCCTCATGTGATCGATAGCGTTTTTGAACAGACGCTGACTGAGGTCCTGGTGTTCGCTGAAGAGGAGAACATATTTTAGATATCTATGCATGAGTTCGTTCTCACCGCAGGTGATTTCATGCAGGAGCTGGACGTCTTCTTTATCTTGATTCTCAGGATTGGGTTGATAACAGAGAGCATCTTCAGCCCCTTCCTTCTTCATTGCTTCCATCATGGCCACAAACTGCTTAGAATGGCGCACTTCGTCGTAGGAAATGTTCAGTAACATGTTTTGTATCTTAGGAAAGGCGTCCTCCTTGAATTCCGCTGACTGATAAAGATGGGTTACCATGTCTTCGGTCTCTTTGTCTCTTTTCAGGTTATCCATAATCCTCGGATATCGTATGACTTCATCTGTTTCAAATGATGGAATTCCGCCCATCTGGGTTATGATGATCCCGAGTTGGAGAGAATGATACATCTCATCGATGCCGATCTGGATGGTTTGGGCGCGAACGTCTGTTTTGTGCTTCATGATCGGGTCTTCATAGAAGAATTTTCCCTTTGGCATAGAGTAGGCATGGATTGTGTACTCGAGGCTTACGGCCCATTCGTGTTCGAGGGCGATGTTTAGAAGTTTTATGGCACTTTCTACAGTTTTGATTTGTTTCATTTTTTTCACAATACTTCCTACCTCCAGAGGTTATTATTCGTGTTTGTGAATTATATGCTTTTTTTGGGCAAAAGAAAAGATAAAAAGGATTGGTTCCCTTTTTTCAAAGGGACAAGCCTTTTTCTCTTCAAGAGAGGAAGGCCTTCAATTTAGGTTCCAGGGCTTTATCGATAGAAAGGCGCTCCCTGATATATTTAAGAAGGAGTTGAATCTTTTCTTCAGCAAGGGTGATTCTTTCGAGATTTTTCCGCTCCCATTTGATGAGGCGCATCATTCCCTTCTCGATCTCTATACATGTTATTCCATTCGTGTAACCACAACAGCCGTCATTAAAATAACAGGGAACTGGCTGATTGGGGTGTTTTGTGAAGGATTTGGGCTCCTTCCCCGCTCGTCTTTTGAGAATTTTTTCTATCTGTTTTTTTCTGTTTTCAATCTCTCTTTCTTTTTTCTCCCGGTTTCCCGATGGAATCTCTTTCAAAAGATTTTCCAGGTAACGGATCTCTATCTGTAACCGGTCAAAATGGGTCAAGGACCCAAAAATTGCCCGATGAGTATGGCCACATATCAACATCACTTTCTTTCTCTTTGCCCAGTTGTAGTATTGGAGTTCAAGGCTATCGCGTATTTCCAAATTTTCTGAAGGACCGTCAATACCGATATGGAAGAGCTTTTGAATCGTTTTCCAGACAAATTGAACAGCCCAACGACTCATTCTCCAGGCCCTGTCTTCAAAAAATCGGCCTTGGTGCCCGTGAATGAGGAATATATCTTCCCCGAGACAGAGACCTTCTCTGAATTCAACTTTGCTCAGGAGGGACTGGCCGAGTGTTTTATAAAATTTTTTAAACCTCCGCACCGAAACTTCTTTGTCATGGTTTCCCCAAATTCTTATTTTCTTCAGGTCGGGAGTGCGCAGAGCCATTTCGATTTCTTTTCTGATTATGTCTTCATAATTTTCCAGGATTTGCTCATAGCGGTTTTCCCAGAGTTCTTCATTGTCCCCGAGGACGATCAGCTTAAATCCTTTTTCTTTGTAGAAAGAAAGGGCAGCATCATAAAGGAGAGCATTTTTCTTAAAGTCGTCTGCCGCACTTCCATCGCCTTTATGGTGGTCTGAAAAAAGAACAAGAGAATCTTTTTCAAGGTCAAAAGGTATGCGGTTTCGAGGATTCCTAGATTTTTTATATATCTGATTGAATTTTTTGTTCATTCGCCGGTTTGACATTTCTTGCCTTTGTCTGGAGAATGGATGGTAAAGATAATATCAAAAAAAAGGGGTCAGGTCTTGTTTTTTGCCTCAATAAAAAGACAACAGAAGGGTATGATTTATCAAACCACCTGAAAGATCTCTTTGAAGGAGATAGGAACAATAATCAGAAGGCAAAAAACAAGACCCAAAAAACAAGACCTGACCCCATTCACTTTGAAAATGCTTATTGAGGCTTTCAAAACTTGAATTTTTAGAGCATAATACTGACTCAAAAGTGTATAAAATGACAGGAGAATGCGGGCTTTGAAAACAAGCTCTCATTGGACATCGAAATATGGAGGAATCAGCCCCCAAACTCAGGAAAGACATTGAACTCTTTCCCACTTACTCCCAAGGAGAGAGAGGTGTGCTTGTTAGGGATCCCCTTGGCCTGATTAAGGAACCCATTTTTTTGCGGGGAGAGATCATGGAGTTGATGAGCCTCATTGACGGGAAAAAAAACATCAGGGATATTCAAATTGAACTTATGCGGCAGAAGAGAGGGGTTTTGATAAGTTCTGAGGAAGTGATGCAACTTCTCTCAGAGCTAAATTCAGTCTTTATTCTGGACAGCGAAAACTATCGACAGCAAAAAAATAGGATCATCTCTGAGTATTCTCTTCTTGAGATTAGGAAAGCCTATCATGCTGGGCGCTCCTATCCTCAAAGCTCTGAGGAACTCAAAGACTATATAGATTCTTTTTTTCTTCT